>WSMU01000012.1 GCA_013316395.1 Alphaproteobacteria bacterium
ACGCAATGGCCGCAGGAACGTCTTCCCCAAATAAAAAACTTTACTCTTGATAAAATATGCTAAGATATAAATAATAGGTGGCAATAAATAGGGGAAAAAGATGAAACGTTCGGATATAGTTCGCTCTATACAGGTACAGTTTAAAAATATGCGTGCAGCGGATGCGGCCGCAATTCTGGATGCCGTGTCAGAGCAAATGATAGCTGCCGTCGCTGACGGTAACAGAATAGAAGTTCGCGGATTCGGCACTTTTCAGCCGCGTGCCCGCGCAACAAAAATTGGCTATAATCCATGCACGGGAAAACCGATGCATCTGGCGGCGGGAACAACAATATTGTTTAAGCCCAGTCGCGAACTGACAAAAAAAATGAATGGATAAAAAATGTTGTTTGGTAAAAAATCAGGAATCAAAAATCGTAACCGCGAACGCTATGACCGTGTGCGTCGCCTTATGTGGATAAAGTGTGAATCCTGTGGCAAGCTGGTGTATTACAAAGACTACAAAGACAATCACTATATCTGCCCAATGTGCAGTCGCGCCTTTATCATGACGCCAAAGCAGCGCTTTGATTTGCTGTTTGATGATATGACATGGGAAAAAATCGCACTGCCAACTGTAACGGACGACCCGCTGCAGTTTACGGACCGTCTTCCCTACAGCCAGCGCTTAGCGGATGCGCGTGCCGATACCGGCTATAATGATGCAATAACAACGGCCGACGGTACCATTGGCGGCATTCCGTCAACCGTATGCGTTTTAAACGGTGATTTTATGATGGGCTCTATGGGGCGTGCGGCCGGTGACGGCATAATAGCCAGTATAGAGCACGCTATTGCACAGCAGCGACCGTTCATAATGGTGGCGTGCAGTGGCGGCGCCCGCATGCAGGAAAATATTTTATCGCTTATGCAAATGGCCCGTACGACCGTTGCGGTAAATCGGTTGCACGAAAAGGGTATACCTTATATTGTTTTGTTAACCGACCCGACGTATGGTGGCGTCACAGCATCTTTTGCAATGTTGGGCGATATTCATATCGCGGAAAAGGGTGCACGTATCGGCTTTGCCGGACGTCGCGTCATAGAGCAGAATATTCGGGAAAAGCTGCCGTCAAATTTCCAAACAGCGGATTATTTGTATGAGCATGGAATGGTAGATATGGTTGTACCGCGCCCGGAACTGCATGACACACTTGCCAAGATATTGAGTGTTTTGACAAAGCGCCCACATGAAGCCAAAGAAATAAATATCGCAACCCCTGTTGCCGATGTTAAGCCGGCACGCGGCATGGGTGAAACCGAGGCTTATGATAAAGTGCTGTTGGCGCGTAATGAAAATCGCCCGCATTTCCTGGATTATATAAACGGTATTGTGGATGATTGGACATATCTGGCCGGCGACCGTACTTTTGCAGAAGACCCCGCCATGGGCAGCGGTATTGGATATTGGCGTGGAATCCCGGCGGTAATTATTGGCCAAGAGCAGGGCCGTACAATAGAAACACGGCAAAAGCACCGCTTTGGAATGGCGAATCCTGACGGCTATCGCAAAGCTCAGCGTATGATGCGCCTTGCTGAAAAGTTCAAGCTGCCGATTATATCTCTGTTTGATACGGCCGGTGCTTTTGCGGGCCGCGAAGGAGAAGAGCGTGGTCAATCCCAGGCGGTGGCTTCATCGATTGCGACGGGCCTGTCGGTAAAGACCCCGTATGTAGCCGTCAACGTAGGCCAGGGAGGTTCCGGTGGCGCGATTGCGATTGGAACCGGTGACCGCATACTGATGCTGGAAAATGCAATTTATTCTGTAATTGCGCCGGAATCCTGTGCCAGTATTTTGTGGAAGGATAACAAGTTTAAGGCAACCGCCGCCCAGGCGATGAAACTGACGGCGCGTGACATGGCCGATTTAAATGTTATCGACCAAATAGTCCCGGAGCCGGCCGGGGGCGCACATACCGATTGGCAGACGACCATGGAATTACTAAGCTCCGCCGTAGCAGATCAAATAAAAGAACTGCAACAGGTTGACCCAGATACATTGCCTGCATCCCGCGGTGCAAAGTTCCTGTCGATGACGCGTGATGTAGAAATATATCAACCGGAACACAAATCGGAAGAACATTAGTAAAAATCCCCCAAGCGGGGGATTTTTTGTTAAGCGCATCATGTGTACACACAAGAAGTTTAAATTTTAGTGATTTTCGCACTTGCATTTTCGCGGTCGTTTATATATAATGGCACTCGCAACCACGCGGAGCGTTGGCAGAGTGGTAATGCAGCAGATTGCTAATCTGTGACCGTGAATTAGCGGTCCATAGGTTCGAGTCCTATACGCTCCGCCAGAAATTTACGTTTGTTTCAAGCGCACATAGTTATATTCCTTGTTAATAACAATTGACTTGGATTGTCAAATAAGCCATAATTTTATTATGGCTTTATTTAATATAAAAGTTTTCTGTTGTTAAAAAAACTTGTGCGAACCGTACGGTTTGCTTTAAACTTCTTAACGATTTATTCTCAGAAATATAATAAGGAAACGCAATGAATATCAAACTTTTCAATACAATGTCCAGAAAGCTAGAAGATTTTAAACCGCTGGTTCCGGGGAAAGTTGGCTTTTATTCATGTGGTCCTACTGTTTATCACTATACCCATATTGGAAATTTGCGCAGCTTTGTTTTGGCAGACCTGCTAAAACGCATGTTTATAGAAAACGGATATGATGTATATAACGTTATGAACATCACGGATGTCGGGCATTTAACAAGTGATGACGATGATTCCGGCGAAGATAAAATGGAAAAAGGGGCGGCCCGCGAAAACAAATCCGTCTGGGATGTCGCTAAGTTTTACACGGATGAATTTCTGCGCGACAGTGCGGATTTGAACCTGCTGGAGCCTTCGGCCCGGCCGCGCGCAACAGAATATATAAAAGAACAAATAGACCTGGTCCAGAAACTGGTGGATTTGGGCTATACGTATGAAATTCCGGGTGACGGAATATATTACGATACATCAAAATTCGCGGCATACGGCGCATTGACCGGTGGCGCGACATCCGGCATACGCGCCGGTGCACGCGTTGAATTTAATGAGGCAAAGCGTAACCCGACTGACTTTGCGTTATGGAAGTTTTCGCCCACCGATAAAAAGCGACAGATGGAATGGGACAGTCCATGGGGTGTTGGCTTCCCCGGCTGGCACATCGAGTGCAGTGCAATGTCTATGGCGCTGTTGGGGCCGCACTTTGATATTCATACCGGCGGCGTGGACTTGTCGCGCATTCATCATGCAAACGAAATAGCCCAATCGGAACCGATTACGGGGGCGCCATGGGTTAAACACTGGGTTCATTCTGAATTTTTGGTAGATAAAAGTGGCGATAAAATGTCAAAGTCCAGTGGCGAGTTCCTGACACTGTCCGTTTTAAAAAATCGTGGATATGACCCGATGGCGTATCGCTATATGCTGCTGATGGGGCATTATCAGTCACAGTTGGCTTTTTCCTGGGAGGGGCTGGCCGCGGCGGCAAATGGCTATAAAAATATGGTTCGTCGCGTGTCTGAAATATTGTCGGATGCGGCGCCGGGCGTGCTGGACAGGGCTGCCTTTGATTCATGGCATCAAAAAATACTGGGGGCGGTATCGGATAATCTAAAAACAGCCGAGGCACTGGTCGCGGTACAGGAATTATTAAAGACGCCGGCTGTTAATGCCGCGACGAAACAGGAACTGGTTCAGTTTATAGACCGCCTGTTGGGACTGCGGCTGACGGAAAGCGCAAAAGAGCTGGTCGCTCGGGAAAATATTGATATTCCGGACGAAATCAAGGCACTGGCGGATGAGCGTACCGCGGCCAAGGCGACGCGGGATTGGGCGCGCGCGGACGAGATTCGCGCACAAATAGATGCCGCAGGTTGGAGTGTTGTTGATACCAAGGATGGGGTAAAAATAATTAAAAAGGCATAATTTATTCTTGAAATCAGGGCGGTTTTAGGGTATATTGCCCGCAGCAATAAGAGGAATATCCATGAATTATCCATATATGCCCAAATCTACCGCACTTTGGTTGATTGAAAACACCGCCCTGACTTTTGAGCAAATCGCAGATTTCTGCGGCATGCACGAGTTGGAGGTTAAAAACATCGCCGATGCGGAAACCTACAAGATTCAAGGTCTGAATCCCATTCTAAACGGCCAGCTTAGCCGCGAAGACATTGAACGTTGCGAAGCCGACCCGGATGCCCGCCTGACACTGCGTGATGAAATTGTTGTTGCGCAAAAAGCTCAGAATAAGCGCGGTGTTGGTTATACACCAAAGCTGCATCGCCAAAATCGTTTGGGCGGCATATTGTGGATTGTAAAAAATTATCCGGAACTGTCCGATGGCCAAATTGCACGCCTGATGCGCAGTACGAATCCGACGGTTGCGTCTGTTCGTAACAAGACGCATAAGTCTTATTCGTTAATTCAAATTCAAAGCCCGATTGTTTTGGGTCTGGTTTCGGAATCCGCCCTGCATGAGGCGGTTGCCAAAGCAAAGAAATAAATTTTTTCAACCTAGAAATCCAGGGGTTCGTTCATGGCGAAAAAACTAGACGATGCAACAAGATTGCTGATAGAGTCATTGCCGGAAAATTTACAGAAATTGGCGACATCTGCCGCAGAAGTTGGCTATATGTCACAGATGGACTTTGATGCCGCAACCGAGGCGGATGAAATCCCACTAGAGGAGCAGGACGAAGTTCTGGATTTCTTTCAGCAGGATTTGGGCCTGGAGATTTTAGAGTCGGATAATTTTTCCCAGGACATGGGCAAATATTATGACGAAGACTCGGACGAGCCACGTGATAAAACACGTAATCTGCTAAATGCCGACGCAGAGCAGGTCGATGTAAATGACGACGACTATGAACACTTTGCAAAGCAGCTGGAGCGCAGCCAAACAGGCAGCCTGGTTTTAGGCGTCCAGGACTCTGTACAGTCATATTTAAAGCAGATTGGAACGGTTCAACTGCTGACCGCCGCGGGCGAAGTTGCCATCGCACAGCGTATTGAGGCCGCATCACGCCTTATGGTATATGGTCTGTGTGAAAGCCCAATGACAATTCAGGCAATGCTGGACTGGTATCAGCAGCTTTTGAATGAAGACATCCGTCTGCGCTATATCGTTAATTTGGAAGTAATGTACTCAAGCGAGTCAGAGCAGAAATCTCTGGCCGCGCTGTCAGAGGCCCTAAAGTCCAAGGGCGTCGAACATGTCGATGAGCTTGATGATGATGAACTCGACGACCTGGAAGAATCGACCGCATCAGAAGAAGATGAAGACGACGAAGATGTAGATGATGAAGATGGCGTAAAGAAAGAAGAAACGCCACGCGGTACATCCGGCGTGCCAATTCCGGTTATGGAAGAGGCGCTTATGCCGATGGTGGTTGATTTGTTTGCAAAAATCAAAAAGACATTTAACAGCATGCAAAAGCTGCAGGCAAAGCGCCTAGAAAATCTGTTGACGTCGGATACCCCGGACGAGGCTTTGGAAAAAAAGTATGCAAAAATGCGCCTGGAACTGTTTGAGCATGTCAGCAAAATACGCCTTAACGACGACCGCAATGCAGAAATTCTGGAGCGTCTGACCCAGCGTGACCAGCTACTAATGGGACTGGAGGGCAAGCTGCTGCGCTTGGCACTTGCTAACAAAATAAAGCGCGAAGATTTCTTGGCCGAATACACCGGAAACGAACTGAACCGGAACTGGGTAAAAAAACTGGCGAAGTCCAAGAATGCGGCATGGGCAAACTTTGCGAAAAAGCACGAAAAAGACATACTAAAGATACAGGAAGACATAACGGCAATCGCCAATGAAACAGGCCAGCCAACTGCGGAATATAAAAAAGTAGTGGAACTGGTTCGGCGCGGTCAAACCGAGGCGGCACGCGCAAAACGCGAAATGATAGAGGCCAACCTGCGCTTGGTTATTAAGTTTGCAAAGAAGTCCAGCAATCGCGGACTGGGGCTGGATTTTTCAGACCTGGTCCAGGACGGAAACATTGGCCTGATGAAGGCGGTAGACAAGTTTGACTATCGTCTGGGTAACAAATTTTCAACATATGCAACCAACTGGATTCAGCAGGGAATATCCCGCAGCATCGCCGACCAGGCACGCACAATTCGCATCCCGGTACATATGATTGACAATATCCATAAGATACAGCGTGCCTCGCGCCAGTTTATGCATAAATACGGTCGCAATCCGACCGCGGAAGAACTGTCAAAGATTATATATCTGCCGGTAGATAAGATACATAAGGCAATGAAGGTTAATCTGAAGCCGATATCGCTAGAGGCGCCGGTTGGCACCGAAGATGACAGCAGCCGTCTTGAAATTATTGCTGACGAAACAGCCAAAAATCCGTTTGTATCCGCTGCCCAGAAAAATCTGCGCAAAATCGTTACACAGATTCTGTCAGAACTGGACCCAAAAGAAGAAACCGTTCTGCGCCAGCGCTTTGGTATGAGCACCAATAAGACCAGCACCCTGGAGGAAGTTGGTGAATATATCGGCGTTACGCGTGAGCGTATCCGCCAGATAGAGCAAAAGGCGCTGAACAAGCTAAAGCACCCGACACGTGCCAGAAAACTGCGCAGCTTTTTGGAAGACTAATGAAATTGCCCTGTGGAATCCATGGGGCTTATGTTAAATAGGTAGAGCTTATGGAAAAGACTTTGATACTTTGTTGCGGCTTGTCTGGCAGTGGGAAATCTTATTTTATTGAGCACTATCTGATACCAAGAAATTTTCATAAACTGGTATCGGCAACCACTCGCCCCATGCGCGCGGGGGAAACGAATGGCCGCGAATATTACTTCTGTGGCGAAGATGATATCGAGTCAATGCCACTGGCTACGCATCTTTGGGTAAACGAGGCGTTCTGGACGCCCGGAAAGCCTAAATGGATATATGGTGTGCCGGAATTCGAATTACGCAATAATCTTGGAAAAAAATTGGTCTATGATGTGATTCAGCCAAAATATGCACGTCAGCTGATTAACTGGTTCCTGGCTAATAATCTTTTTCCCGAATATAATTTCAAGACTATATATTTCCTGCCGCCGAAAAATAATTTTGATATCGCCAGCAAGCGCGCAAACATGCCCGACGATGCAGCGGTACGTCATGCAAACACATGCGACCCGCATGATTTTCTTGATGCGGGCCTGGACATAGATTTTATTGCCAAATGCAGTGCTGCTGAAACTGTTTTTTCACCGCGCCTGACAGCTTTCTTATCTCAAATATCAATGACACGTTAATTTTTACTTTGTGAAAAATTTCCTATATGCTAGTCTTGTCCCCGAATGGGGATGGGGAGATAGCGTTGTGAAATCGTATCAGTTTACGCTGTGTGTTGCGATTATTTCAAGCCCGGCTAATGCCGCATATATTAACAGCGATATATTTGGCGAATATATAGAATTTAACGATCACATAACCGTTGCATCCGGTGCGCAGATATACGCGGACACTATTCATTTTGGCCAATCGTTATATCTTAACAATTATGGCACAATATCCGGGAACATAACTATTTGTGACGGATGCGATGCATATATAGAAAACAGCGGCGTAATCAATGGTGATATAATTGCCGGGAAAGATTCCAACGTTACACAAGTTATACGTTCTGCCGATGATGTAGCGGGTCTGAATATATACGGCGGATATGACATATTGGTATATCAGGCCACAGACCTAATATGGACCGATATTTTATCTGCATCCGTGGGTGCGAATAAAATAATGATTGCAAATTCTGCAATAAACATTTCCAATAGTATGATGCCACTGCTAAGAAGTGCGCCGCCACGAATTGAGTTGATTGGCGAAAATAAAATCAATATAGATATTGATAACATTTCATCGGACATGCCAATCTTATCGAATATTACCGGCAACGGCACAGTCAATGTCAGCGTTGATAACCTGGACCCTATCTATGCAGCCCAAGCTGTTATTAAAAGCGGCAGTCTGTATTTGAACCTGGTACGTGAAACCGACTATTATAAAATAATGAGAAACGAGCAGGGCATGTTTTTGAATTCTTTGCGTCTCTCTAATCCAAATGACAAGCTTTTGCACGCTCTGGATAACGCAACCTGCATCGACCAGCTATACTCGGTTCTAAATAAATCTATGCGGATGAACGCTCGCCGACTAAATAATCCGATAAAAACATTTAATCACCATATTAGTAATAGCTTCGGCACAGATGCCGACAATCTGCCCGCATCGTTTACGCCGCTTGTCATAATCGGTCATGACATTTCCGCATACGGACTTAGCGTGGCGCTTAACAAAAAGGTAGCAGCGAATACCGTGTTGGCACTAAATGGTTATGTCGCCAATATGAACTTTACAGATACGATTGATGACTTTGGTGCAATAATGTATGGCACGGCATTAAGCATTCGTCATAATAGCAATAAAATGTTTGTGCGTGCAGACGCTGGCTTTACAGCATCCGGGCTAAGTACGCCAGCACTGTATTTTGGCGGCGCCAGTCCGAACGGCTATTCGACATACGCCAATATTGATTTAGGTACCGTGATAAAACTGACTAACAATTTTTCTGTTACACCGATAATCGGTGTTGCCGTTGACTACGTAAAAGTCACAAACCATGAAACAGATTTCCTTGGGCGCGGCGGATTTATTACAGAGTACAAATATCAGACAACCGACTTGAGCTACAGTTATGGTTTTGAGTTTTTCGCAAAAACCGATTCTATGCTTAGCCTGTCTGCCCGGGCCGGCATTGCATCCCCTTATGATGAAATGTCGGGTTATTTAAAAGTTGTAATGATACGCGACAGCATGGGGCTTTCATATAGTATATCTCTAAATATGACAGTTGAGTTTTAATACCGCCGGAAAATGTATCCCGGCGGTAAATATTTATATGCAACCAAGCATTGGTTTATATATGCGCTTTTAATGCGGCATATATCTGGCCCAAATCCGTCTTTAGCAGTGTCGCCGCCAACTTGTCCGCATTATCTGCCTGACGCGCAGCGGCCAGAACCTTGTCAAAGCTGCGCACGAATTGTGTGGCCTGTGAACGAAATACTGCATCCGACTTTAGCATGTCGCGTACACGCTTCTTATCCGCCGCCGCCATCATTTTCGCCAGCCATTTCGAGAAAATTGTTTTATCCCCGGCATGATACTTTTTCCAAACCACATCCGGAATATCTGCCCCGGCAGCACGTGTTAAATCCAGGGACTGTTCATGCATTTTTTCAAACATACGTTCGCTCTGCTGCAGGAAGTCCTGGCTGCTGATGCGTGGGAATGAATCCGACGGCGCCATTTTTATGGCATCCATTGGTGCGGATGCACGCGCCACCATCATTTGCTTATTCAAAGTCTGCATGGTGTTCACGGCCTTTGCATAATCCGCCATCAGGTCAATCATCTGCTGTCTGGATTGGCCCGCCATATCTTCCAGCTTTACAGACGAGTCAGATATCGCAGTCATGGATTCTGAAACCGTATCCCGCATCAGGCTGATTTTCTCATTCAACGATGCAACGATTTTTTCAAGTGTTTCCGTCGTCTCGGCCGAGCCACGCGACAAATCGGGCAGGGCGGCATAATACTTTTCAATCAGCTCTGACAGCGGCTGCAACTGGGCTGTGGTTTCTGCCGACATTTTTATAAGGCTGGCCGACTGACCCGACAGTTGGGTATGGGCGGTATTCATCTCTATCAGAGTTTCACGCACACCAGTTGCCATTGCGCGAACAGATTCGGAAAATGCACCGGCCGCTGTTTTTGTATTCTCCAGCGTTACATTTGCCACACCAGATACAGTTTTTAGCTCTGATACGACACCGGTTGCAAATTCTTTTATTTCTCCATTAAACCGGTTGGTTAGTGTCGCCAGTTCTGTCGATATACCACGCACAGAATTTTCTGTTGACGTTGCAGAGGACATAAGCGTCTCGACCGCATCGGTCAGCTTGCGCACCTGCTTGTCTATGGATGATTCCGCCAAACGCACCTGGCCACCGACAACATTCGCCGTATTGGTAAGAGTATTCATCTGGGCTGTCAACTGTTTCTTCGACTGCTTGCTGTAGTTTTCCAGTTTTGCGATATTTTCACCCAACAACTTGTCGTTGGCGGCCATTACTGTTTCATAGTCGCCAGCCGATGATTTTACCGTATTAAATCCATCTGCCACCGACTGGGCCAGTGCGCCCAACTGGTCGCGCATTGCGGACGACTGCTCCGACATATCCTTCATCTGGGTGTCGTTCTTTTCAAACTCTGCCGCTAAGCGTTCCGACAACTGGCGGCCCGATTCCAGCCACCCGTCAATCTGTTCCTGAATATGTGCAATGCGGGTTGTGGCATCTTGGGATGTTGTATCAATTCGCGCCAACAATTCGTTAACTGTTGCGCTAAATCTGTCGGTGGCATTTTCAACATCCGACCATGAATCCGATTCTACGACCGCGTGCAGCCCAGATACCGTATTATCCAGCCGCTGGGACATCAAAGCCAGCTTTTTTGTCGCCGCATCTGCGGTCGCAACCAGCTTCTCGTTCTGCAGCCCCAACTCTTCGTTCAATTTATTCGCCGCGGCAATTTGTGCCCCCATGGTATCGCACATGGTTTTAAAACCCGCCTCGATTTTTGTTATTTCATCCGCCAGCAAGGTTCGCAGAACACGCGATGCGTCGTGTATCCTTACCCGGTCTGGCTGTAACATTATCCCCAGCAAAGATTCCATAACCTTTTGCGATTTGCGAGATACAAAAAACAGCGCCCCAATCGCCGCCAGCATTAAAACGGCCGCGCCACCACATATAATCCATACTAGTTTATTACCAAGAAAAACAGACAAATCGGCATCCATTTTAGCCCCTCCGAAACAATTACATCATTCTTGAAGTTCTATGAAATTTATACTAGAATCTTGAAAGTAAAGCAAGGGCATAAATGGCAAAAAAAAGTACTCTTTCACCAGAACAGAACAAGGCGGCCGAACCGTCAGAGAATGTATGGGTTCAGGCGAATGCCGGCACTGGGAAAACCAGTGTTCTGGTCCAGCGCCTGCTTAGAATTCTGTTCCGCTCTAATGCGGACGGGGGTATATTGTGCTTAACATATACAAACGCCGGGGCGGGTGAAATGCGTAACCGCATCTTGTCCATGCTGCGCAGTTGGGCGCTGGCATCGGATGATGATTTGCGCGATATGCTGGCCGGGGTGGCATTTAATACATCGCCAACCGACCATGACCTGAAAATGGCCCGTGATATATTTTTTAAATATATTGATAACCCCGATATTCTTAAGATTAAAACCATACACGGTTTTTGCGAAGAGATATTGCATCGCTTCCCGCTAGAGGCGAGCCTGTCGCCCGCATGGTCTTTGATATCTGACGCAAATCAAAAGGTTCTGCTTCAGGATGCGTTTGATAAAATGATAATGTTGTCGGGCTCAGATGCCAGAACATCCGATGCGTTTGCACATATAATAGGGCGCGTATCAGAATATTATATGCCGGACCTATTAAAAGAATTAACCGCGCAATATAAAACATTTTTCCAAGTTGAAAACTTTGACAGTTATCGCAAATACTTTATTGATACGATTGATAAATTTTTATTATCCGACTTTGGTGTCATCCCCGATACTTCGACCGATTTGCTGCAAAAAATAATAAATGAGGCGGAATCAGAGCAAAAATCACGAAAAACACCGGCAGCTTATTTAACAGAAGTTATCAACAAGACGAAACAGTTTATTGATAAATCTATAGATTTTGAAGAATATAAGTTTGCCTATCTAACACAAAATTTGGAAAAGAAAAAGGACATTGCAAAAAAAGATTATCTGCGCCAGGAACAGGACAGAGTTTTTGCCTTAACCCAGCAAAATCTAAACCGACAAATCCTGAACGACACGATTGCATTATTTGATTTATCTGCTGCTTTTTCTCGTTCTTATATGAATATAAAAAAAGCGCGTAACGTACTAGATTTTGACGACCTTATTCTTTATACGCGCCGTCTGTTTTCCAAGCCCGACACAATGGGCTGGGTTCTGTCGCAGTTGGATATGTCACTAAATCATATTCTAGTTGACGAGGCCCAAGACACCAGCCCCCAGCAGTGGGATATTTTGCGAATGATGGCGGGGGATTTCTTCACCGAAGGCGACACCGACACAATGCCACACTCTTTATTTGTAGTCGGCGACAGCAAACAGTCTATTTACGGCTTCCAGGGGGCCGACCCCAAGGCCTTTGCTGCCAGCCGCCAGGAAATTGCGGCCCAAATAAGCAATAACTTTCGTGAAATATGCGAAATACCTTTGGCTCAAAGCTTTCGCTCTACGGCGCCTATATTGGAATTCGTAGATGCGTTTTTTACCAATCGCGATATAATAGACCTCAGCGGCTTTGTCAATAACGACCACAAATGCTTTCGCATTGGCGCACCGGGTTGTGTTGAATTATTCCCGGTGGCATCGAAAAAAAATGACGATTGCGATGTGCGCAACTATATATCCGCAATCGCAGACAAAATTCAGTCCATGATAAACAGCGGCGAATGCAGGGCGGATGATATAATGATACTCGTCCAAAAAAGAAAGCCATTGGCGCCGCCACTTGTCGCGGAGCTAAAACGTCGCAACATAAATGTCGCGGGCAGCGACAGAATTGTATTGCCTGACTTTCCCGCAATACGAGACCTGCTAAATCTGACTCGATTTTGTCTGACACCTACGGACGACTACAGCTTATGCTGCGTATTAAAAAGTCCTATTTTCAGATTGACAGAAGGCGATATTTTAAATTTATGCACTGCCAGAACCAATGCAATAAAAACACGCGACGCAGACACACAAAGCGTATCTGTATTTGATATGTTGCGCATATCGCATCCGGATATTTTTGAGCGCCTGGGCACTATGATAGAATGGGCGGAAAAATTCGGTCCGCATACATTTTTCTCAAACATTTTGAATTCAAACGATACCCGTCGCGATATGATTGCAGCACTGGGCAGTCAGATAATAGACCCGCTGGAAGAATTTATAACAATTTGTTTGGCGTACGAGCGCACCCAGCCGGGCACAATGCGTCACTTTTTAAAATGGTTCATCACCGGCGGCAGCGAGATAAAGCGCGACCTGGATGAAAGCAGCGGTGTACGCATAGTAACAGTTCATGGCAGCAAGGGATTAGAGGCACCGGTCGTATTTTTGATAGACACAACCAACATGCCGGAGGCGGAAAAATTTATCCCAATCACGCGCACCACGCCACAATTAAATATGCCAACCCCATGGATATGGGTACCGCGCGCCGTCGCCTCACAGCGGCGCGCAGATGCCGCCGCATCTGCGATGAGCAATAAAATAGCGGAGTATTATCGCCTGCTGTATGTTGCGATGACACGCGCACGTGACAGATTATACATATACGGCCACACCGCACACAAGGCGCCGAATCCGGATTCATGGCATGCACGCCTGTGGAGTGTTTTCGGCAATGCATCAGCAACACCGGTAAGGATTTCGAATGAATAAAACTTTATGTGATTTAATTGCCGAGAGTCGCGCCCGCAAATTTGCGACCGATGCCGGCACACACATGCACGAGCGCCTGCGCAAGATAACAATAGACGGTCAGAATATTTCAGGCGACACTGCACTCGCTGAAAAAATAATAAATCTGGACGGGTGCGCAAAATATTTTACGCCGGCCGCCAAAACCGAGGTTCCGATTGCAGGCACCATAAACGGAAAATTCATCAGCCGACGAATTGACCGCATGATTATAGACAATGCCACACAGACAATTTGCATCTTGGATTATAAAACAGACATAAATCCGGACGCATTTCGCTATAAATATATCGCACAGCTGCGCGAATACCGCGAATTGCTAAAGGCTGTATTCCCCGGTCATGCCATATCTGCCGCCATATTATGGACGCATAATTGGCAGTTGGAAAACTTATAAAAAATCTTGAAATAACATACCCGGCAACGCTATAATTCCTGTATGCTGACAAGATTAAACATATCAAATATTGTATTGATTGAACGCCTGAATCTGGAATTCGGCGCCGGGTTAAACATTTTAACCGGCGAAACCGGTGCGGGTAAAAGTATATTATTGGACGCATTGGCTTTGGCGTTGGGGGCGCGTGGTGACGCGGGTCTGGTTCGGCGTGGGAGCGATACGGCATCCGTAACCGCAGAATTTGATACAACCCCTGCATCCGTCCGCGAGATTTTAAATGAAGTCGGCATAGGCTGTGACAGCGACACCCTTATTTTACGCAGAACAATTTCTGCCGACGGCAAGGGGCGGGCATGGATTAACGACTGTGCGGCATCGGTAAAAACACTAAAAGCGGTGGGCGATGCATTGGTGGAAATTCACGGACAATTTGCAAACCACGCCCTGCTGGACGGCAGCACGCATCGCGCGTCATTAGACGATTTTGCCGGTCGAAACGATGCAAAGTTTTATGAAATTGCCGCCGCCACCCGGGATGCCTATCGCGAGTATAATGCCGCGCGCCGTCGCATGGATGAGTTGAATGATATACTGTCGCGCGCAACAATTGAGCGCGAGTTCCTAGAACATAATGTTGCGGAGCTAAACGCGCTAAATGTTCAGATTGGCGAAGAAGAAGAACTGGCGACTCAACGCATGGCAATGATGAATGCGGAAAAAGACGCCGCTATTTTATCCGATGCGATGACGGCATTGGCGCCGCGCGGCGCATCACTGGATGCGGCGGTTTATTCTGTTGCACATATATTGGAGCGCATAAAAACATCACCCAATCCTTATCGCGACCAGATAGACCGACTATATGAAATTGCTCAAAGCTTATCAGATATTACGGATGAATTAAAGCCCGCCGATACCGACACAGCCAGCCTGGAATCAATAGAAGAACGCCTTTTTGCAATACGCGCCGCGGCGCGCAAGCATCGCATTCCCGCGGATGAGTTGCCGGCAAAACTGGCCCAGATGACAGAGCAGCTAAACGCGATAGATAATTCGGACGCAGAGCTTAAAAAAATCTCTGCCGAAATGTCCAAAAAGCGCACCGAGTTTGACCGCTGTGCGGTCATGCTGCATGATGCACGTGTTGCAGCCGCGGAAATATTGCGAAAAAGAATACTTGACGAACTGCCGGATTTAAAACTGGGGCAGGCTGATTTTATCACAGAAATATCCACCGCAGAGCCAACATCCAGCGGGACAGACAATGTAACATTTATGATAAAAACCAATCCCGGAATGCCTTTTGGTGCACTGCATAAAACCGCATCCGGCGGAGAGTTAGCACGCTTTATGCTGGCACTGCGTGTTGTTCTGGCGGGCCACGACGGGGCACTTACATTCATCTTTGACGAAATAGATACCGGAATCAGTGGTGCCACCGCCAGCGCGGTTGGCGCACGCCTGGGGCGTCTGGCGGCATCGGGCCAGGCACTGGTTATCACTCATTCCGCCCAGGTTGCAGGCTACGCAGACCGTCACTTTAAAATAAGCAAGACTGTAAATAACGACGTTACAACAACAAGTGTTTGCGAAATAATGGCAAACGAGCGCCTGAATGAAATCGCCCGCATAATAAGCGGCGCAGAAATCACGCCCGAAGCATTGGCGACCGCCCAAACCTTAATGAAAAAATAAATCCCGCATGCGCCGGCATCAGTGTATTTGAACTACGCCGTCTGCAAACTCGATAGACGCAGGATTAGCATCGGCGGCGGCACTGCTGATTATATTATGGTCACTGTCGCGTACAATCGCAAAACCACGTGCTAAAACATTTTTATAGCTCAAAGAATTTAACATCTGCCCCAGGTGCGACACAGACTGATTCAGATAAGCCATGCGTGCCGTCAAAATATTTGGAAACGCAGATACCATTTGCAGATTTTGATTAGCGGCAAGAAGCTTAGAGCCGATAATGACATCCATGCTGCGTCCGATATCATCCAAGCGTTGGGCGCGCTCCATCAGCATCTGGTGCGGACTTTTTATTGATATGTTTTCCATACGGCTGCGCGCATTGGCCAGTCTGGTTGTAAAGTTCCCCGACAGGCGATGCCACAAGTTATCCAAGTCCTGAATCAGTGACAATTTTGTCGGTACAACCGTCTCTGCGGCGCCGGTTGGTGTTGGCGCACGAAAGTCGGCGGCAAAATCAATCAGCATCCAGTCCGGCTCGTGACCGACACCGGATATCAATGGAATCTGACTGGCGGCGGCGGCACGCACAACAATTTCTTCCGAAAAGGGCAGCAAATCCTCCAACGCGCCACCACCACGCGCAACAATAATTACATCAACATTTTTTGCGCGGTTAAAATATTCTATCCCCGCCGCCACTTCGGCCGCGGCCGTCGTACCTTGGACCGTTGCCGGATATAAAATCACATGGACGGGAAAGCGTTCGCGCAGCCTGTTTTGAATATCTTGGAATGCGGCGCCCGTGGGACTGGTTACAACCCCCACACGACGCGGCAATTTTGGCAGCGGCTTTTTCCGTGCCGCATCAAACAAGCCTTCGGCGGCCAACTTTTGCTTGCGCGCCTCCAGCATTTTTAAGATAGCGCCAACACCGGCCATTTCTATCTCGTTAACAATTATCTGGTAATTACTGCGCGCCGGATATGTCGTCAGGCGGCCGGTTATTATAACCTCCAGCCCGTCTTCCAGCTTAAAGTTTAGCGGTGTTCCACGCCAAATTATTGCGGATATTGCCGCGCCGGCATCTTTGATAGTCATATACATATGACCCGATGATGCACGCGTAATCTGTGACAGCTCGCCGCGAATTCTTATACATGGGAAAGCTGTTTCAACAACACCTTTTAGCAGTGCCGCCGCATCGGTTACACTAAAGACTGTATCTGGCTTTACAAATGGTTCCGGCTTTTGCATTTAACGCTTGTCCAATTCTTGTTTGATTTGTTGAATAAAGGCTTCTTTGTTCGGGGTACGCATTTTCCCAATCGGGCGGTTAATCGGCGTCCCCAGTTCATACGGCACACGCAGTGGCGCAAACTGGTCCCCGGTTGCATCAAACGCAATACCAAAATTTTTATCGCGCAGAAATACAACCGGTGCATGTTCCCAGTCGCCCATGTGAATTGCCGATGGCACCCAAATATCGGCGCCACCGTATAGCTCATACACGCATATAGAACTTAGCGCGCAAAATCCCTTTGGATATGGGGTAAGGCCCTCAAACTGCATGTCGCCCACATATTTGTCGCGAAAAAGATGATCTTTGTATTTCTGGCGCAATACCGATGCAATTTTATACAGCGAATAGGGCGCGTTAATAATTGGCATCGCAAAGCGGTCGATTTTGGCCGCATTCTCCAGCACTCGGCGGGTGGCGGCATCATATCTGGCTACATAGTCTTTCATGCTAAATATTATATCATATTTTTGCGCTTTTTACAATTCAGTCAGCGGCCAGCGTGGACGTGGTGCAACAGGCTCTTTTACAACGCGGCCAACACGATAATTTTCGATTCCCGCCCATGCAATCATTGCACCATTATCCGTGCAAAGCCCCATTGGTGGCGCGGCAAACGTCATATCATGCGATGCCGCCAGTCGCTCCATAGCGGCGCGAATAGCGCTGTTTTTTGCAACGCCACCGGCAACAACCAACGTACGCGGCGCGGCATCACGAACACGCGAATCCGCCAACGCATGCCCAAGTCTGTTAACAATACAGTCGACGACCGCCGCCTGAAATGATGCACAAAAGTCATTTATAAATTCATCATCATACGGCGCAGTTGCCTTATCCAGCATAACACGCGCAGCGGTTTTTATCCCACTGAATGAAAAGTCACATCCGGGCTTGTCACATAATGGGCGCGGGAACTTAAACCGCTTCGGATTCCCTTTTGCAGCACGCGCATCAACAGCCGGCCCGCCCGGATACCCCAGCCCCAGCATTTTTGCAACCTTGTCAAAGGCTTCGCCGGCGCTGTCGTCCAGTGTCTGTCCAATTTGTTCATAAGCCCCAACACCGCGTACTAATAAAATCTGGCAATGACCGCCCGACGCCAGCATTAGCAGGTACGGAAACTCGACCCCGCATTTTATATCACTGCCATCGGCCGCCGATGCGTGCAAACGCGGAACAAGGGCGTGGCCCTCCAGATGATTTACCGCAACCAGCGGCTTTGACGTTGACTGTGCAATACCGGTCGCCGCCATCCAGCCAATCAAAACACCCCCGATAAGACCGGGCCCCGCAGTGGCGGCAATAACATCAATATCTTCTATCTTCTTGCCGGCCGCATCCAATGTTTGACGCACAACCGTATCAATTGCCAAAATATGTGCGCGCGCCGCCAGTTCTGGCACAACACCGCCGTATTTTTGATGCTCTGGGATTTGAGAATAAATAATATGAGATAAAATATTACGGTTTGAATCTACAATCGCTGCGGATGTTTCATCACACGAAGATTCAATCCCCAAGCAAAGTATTGGACACTCGTCGTTATCTTCGCCACGCAGAGCCCCCATATCAAGTTTTATAATTTTTTCTTCTGTCATTTTATTTTCACCAGTGCAATGCCTATGTTATCTTTCATATTTTTGCGCATCTGCAAATACTGCTCAAAACTATCGTCCACAACGCCGCGCCCGATGGATGCATGCCGCAAAACATTCCCGCCCGGTAATAAAAATCCCATGTGAACAACGGCAATATCCGTGCCTATCTTAGCAGATTTTTGCGAATTACCAACGATAAATAGAACAATCAAAGCCTCATTGTTGTGTATGGCGCCCATATTTTCATAGGGCAGATACTCAATAATACCTTGCGCCAGCGGCGCGTCAATCTCCAGCCCGTGCACCTTGCGTGCCCAGTTTTGCTTATCAATCGAAACCTGTCGAGTGGCGGTTTTGCCATATTGCGCACTGATATTTTCAACCATTTCCGCATTGCTGGCAAGCCAATCCGTTTCAATAAAGTGATTGCGTTGCTCAAATGCGACAATACCGCCTGCATATCTTATTTTATTTAGCCGCCCCAAGTCACCGTCCGCCAGCACCGTTTCAACAAACGTGGCACAGTCAAAAGCATCCTCCCTTATCAATGGGTCGGAATCATATCCGCCGCCTTCGCCCAGGGGGTCCGAAACATAGGGCCGCCCCAGGTATTGCGCCCCTATATCACTGTTGCGGGGCGCGCCATGAACGCACCCCGCAACTATAAAGATAACCAGTAATTTACGCAGCACGATTATAAATTATCCTTTAGCTGGACACCGGTATAGCAAAGTGACGCCGCATCACGCACAGCCATTTCGCCCGATTCCGGCAAGGTTGCAATTTTATCAATACACTGAACAATCAGCTCTGCATTATCGTCCGTACCGGTTAATATCTTTGCCGCGGCGATACGACGCTCCAGCGATGCCGCCGGCCATTTCTTAAGCGGGGCCGTTTCCAGATTCTCGGAACGCTGGCTCATTATAAAAATAACAAAAACAAGAATAAGGGCCGCGATACCAATTAAAATTTTCAAATATTTTTTTAAGAACTTCATGACTTTTCTCTCCTAAATATTGTTTGTTATTCGCAACGAACCAGCCACAGGTCGTAATCCGGATGCTGCAACGGGTTGTTGCCCGGCTCATTATGACTCATCCAACCACTAAATATCTTTGCATGTTGAGAAACCTCTATGAATGCAAAAAAATCTTCTGCCTGGAAGGGGTCTGTTTGTTTACAGGCGCGCACAATCAGCCCCAGCTTTTCAAAAGACGCTTCGCGCCCAACCGGAACGGTTATGGTCTGCGCCTTGCCGGCGGCCTTGTTCATAACGCGCAGAACCGCGGTTTCACGGTTAACATAAGCGTTTGCCGGCACCCCACTCAGCAGGGCACACGCCACAAAAAATGCAGAAATATATTTTTTCATACCGGCTTATATATTAACGCTACTGCCTGGCAAAGTCAAATTCTTAAATCACTCGTCCCCTACAATTCCATAGCTTTCTAAGCACAAAAAATCCCGCCAAAAGGCGGGATTTTGATAGCAATATATCTTTTATTTGCTCGCATTCTTTTCCGCAGATGCTGCCGCCAAGTCTTCGACGATACGAGCCTTTTTACCAGACAGACCACGCAGGAAGAACAGCTTTGCACGACGTACACGACCGATACGAATCTTTTCGATTTTTTCAATCGCCGGGCTGTACAGCGGGAACTTGCGCTCTACACCAACGCCGTATGATTCACGACGAACAGTAAACGAAGCATTGTTGCCTTCGCCACCGTTACGTGCGATAACTACACCTTCGAAAATCTGGATACGGAATTTGTCACCGTCTTTGATTTTTACGTGTACCTTCAGCGTATCACCAGCTTTAAAAGCGGGGATTTTCTTGTCGCCGCGCAGTTTTGCAACCTGTTTTTCTTCTATTTTCTTAATGATGCTCATCTTTTACTTTTCCTTTATTAAATCCGGACGTCTTTGTTTCGTTATCTCGTCCGATTGTTGTTTCCGCCACCGTTCTATATTGCCGTGGTGACCGGACAGCAGGACTTCTGGGACATTTCGTCCACGCCATGCCGACGGGCGGGTGTATAACGGCCATTCCAGCCCCCCGATTTCAAAACTTTCGTTTGCAGTGGCACTTTCGCCGCCGCCGACAACATTATCTATCAAGCGAACCGCGCTGTCAACAAAAACCTGCGCAGCAATTTCACCCCCAGACAGGATATAATCGCCAATAGACAACTCCATTATATCATATTCATCAATGATTCGTTGATCTATTCCTTCATATCTGCCGCATATTAATGTAAATGTGGCATCCTTGTCTGCGGCAAAGCCCCGTACCATTGCCTGGTCCAGGCGCGGCCCACGCGGCGAAAAATAGATAATACGGCCACGATTTTCTATCGAATCCAGGGCCGTCCCCAGCACATCGGCACGCATAACCATGCCTTTGCCGCCGCCAAACTGCTCATCATCGACACTGCCATAGCTGTTATATGCAAAATCGCGAATATTTATTACATTATACGACCAAATGCCTTTTTCCAATGCGCGCCCAACAACCCCGGCACCCAAAGTCCCCGGAAACATTTCAGGAAAAATGGTAAGTATATTGAAATGCATTGTACTTTATCTTCCTTGGTTATATTTGCATCTGCTTATAATCTTGCGCGCTTGACGCATCATGTTTATGCGCCATACCAGTGTATCATTATTTTCCAAAGATATCATGCAAAAATTATGCGCACTATTTATACACCAGCCTTTCTCATAACAGCGCATCATTAAAACATCATCCGCATGATTATATGTGGTCAACACCGGACAGCAGTCGTATAGTTCCACAGCCTTGTTATGCAAAGCACAATGCGTACAAGTATGCCAAGGCGCAAGAATAACGTTGTTATCACCGAATCTAAATCTTACATTATCCATGCTATCTATATATTTATTTCACGGCTATTAAAATTTACATCGGCACCGGCAAACAAAACCATTTCACCGGTATCAAGTTCCATAATATCGCCACCGCCAAAATTTTGAAACCCGTCCAGAACGCCTATTTTTTTCCCGTTACGAATAACGCTAAAGCCTATTAAGTCGGCCTGGTAATATTCATTTTCATCTGGCGCGGGCAGGGCGGCGCGCGCAACAAACAGTTCTGCACCACGCAGTGTTTCTGCCGCATTACGGTCGTCTATACCAGCAATCCGCGCAATGATAACATCCGATGTCGGATTTAGTCGCCGCACAAATTTAAAATCCCCGGCGGTAAATCGCGCACACTCTACCGGCAGCGACTGCAGGTCCAACGGACTGGCCGTGTATGTTTGAACGCGTACCTCGCCACGCACCCCCTGGGGTGCAACAATTTTTCCGATTAAGATTTTTGTATTCTCACTCATCTCTGGCGACCATTGGCATAAAAATACCCTGCACATGTATATGCCCGGGATTACCCGGGCATATTTACGCTATAAGATTTATTCAGCGCTTGCTTCTGCTGCCGGCGCTTCTGCGGCAGCCTTTGCGGCCGCTTCGGCGGCGGCTTTTTCTTCCGCAGCCTTGGCCTGCTTATCTGCCTTATCCTTAATCTTCATCTGTGTCTTTTCGGACTGCAGGTGCTTTTTTGTCTGAACCGGTACCGGCTTTTTCGCAACCAGACCCGCATTAGCCAAGAACTTATATACACGGTCTGACGGTTTTGCACCCTTTGCCATCCAAGCCTTTACCTGGTCGATGTTCAGGATAACGCGCTTTTCGCTGTCACGCGGCTGCATCGGGTCGTATTTACCAACCACTTCCAAAATGCTGCCGGAGTTACGCGCATTGCGAGAATCCGTAACCACTACATGGTAGTAGGGGCGTTTTTTTGCGCCATAGCGCGCCAATCTGATAACTGTTGCCATTTTCTTTTGCTCCTTGTTTTGCTATTTATTATTTTACACGCCGCCCATGCATTGCCAGCATGTCCAGACCGAAAAACT
This sequence comes from Alphaproteobacteria bacterium, assembly GCA_013316395.1. Lineage (GTDB taxonomy): Bacteria > Pseudomonadota > Alphaproteobacteria > Rs-D84 > Rs-D84 > Enterousia. The sequence goes on from WSMU01000012.1 coordinate 22,592, forward strand.
TACGTGCCGCTTCAATATCCGGGATAACTTCCTTGCCGGCATTGCTATGCTTGCTGCTCTGCAATGCGCTTGTCGGCTGAAGCAACGACTCATAATCCATTTTCAAAAAATGATCCGACATTTTTATACCCTTTATATTTTTAAATCACAACAGCCATCATCAAGAGCGAATCTCGCCGGTTGATGTACCACACGCATACCGCGTACTGGTTTAACAAAGATGGCAATCTGTTGGGATTTGCGTGCACATTATGTACTTAAATTTACGAAAAGTCAAATCTTTTTATGTTTTATACTGGACTTTTTGTCCCCATAGTTATATGATAGTCATCACTGCGGGCGTGGTATAATGGTAGCACGTCAGCTTCCCAAGCTGAAGACGAGGGTTCGATTCCCTTCGCCCGCACCAAAAATATAGCCGGTATAATACCGGCTTGTTTTTATATCTTATTTCTTTTATTCCTCGACCGGAATCTGCAACAACTGCTTTGGGTAAATCAGGTCTGGATTTTCTATATTGTTTCGTTCTGCAATCATGCTGAACAGTATCCCGCGGCGCAGAAAGTTCCGCGCAATCACCCACAGACAATCCCCACGACGAACAGTGTAAAACGTATCGTCATCACCTGTCATCTCGGGCATTACAAAATCATGCTTAATTGTTGCGACCGTACGTCCGTCACCGTCATGCATACGCACCGCCAGGCTGTATTCTTTCCCAGGTGTCAGGTCGCCAATATCCGCCCCAATGCCGAAATGCCGATGGTCCGACACCCGTGCAAAGCCGATATATTTATCGTCCAGACTTAGCGATACGCGCAACCGCGGCATGCCGTCCCCTGTCACGACCAGACGCCCCGTGCTCAGATAATCTATTTTTGACACGCTCAAATCACCGTCTGCCAACAATGTTGGTGCCTGGAGCAGGGTACTGCCCTCGGCCGTCATCAACAATGAAACAGAATTCTTATAGCCATGCTCTGATACATATACAAAAACCTTGTCCTCTGATTTTATATCCGGATTTACACCCAACAGGGAAATCGTATAGTTACCCGCCGCCAGCGGATGCGTCGGCGCATATACAAATTCACCACGGGAATCAGTGCGCTCTGTTGCAACGATTTTACCATTGATTAAAATGGATATGTTTTGATGCGGCACCCAGCGCCCCGCAACAACTATCTGGCCGCCACGTTCTATACGAACAATATCAAAGGTCGGGACGGTTTCTGTATCAATCGCACGAACAACCGGGTCAGGCACCGCCGGCACAACAATTACGCGATGCGCGGGCGTATGAAAAAAAGCCACCCACACGGCAACAAATATCACAACCAACGCACAAAAGATAGGGAACCAGTATGCACGCAGGCCGCGATTGCCTTTATCGCTTTTTGGGGCAGTGGATTCATTTGACACGCGCTTTGGATTGGGGCGCGCAAAAATATTAAGAGTATGTAAAAAGCGTTGCGAAAATGCACGACGATTTTCCATCCACGAATTCTGCTGAGCAATGGCGCTGTCAATCAAATCATCAGTAGAAGGTTTTGTCTTTATTTTTGTGTTTTTCTTTGCCATTTTTATATCTCCGGAAATAAATACTAGACTAGACAAATTATTGCAAAAGATATTTGTTTGTCAACTTAATTGTGCTATAATTTACCAGCAAAAAAGAGGAATGAATTATGAACGAGAAAAAAAGAATTGGTATTATGACCACCGGCGGTGATTGCAGCGGTCTTAATACAGTAATACAGCGCGTTGTAAACGCCGCAGCAATGCGCGACTGGCAGGTAATTGGCATTCGCGGCGGCACAGACGGCCTATATGCCGAACCGGTTGATGCGATTGAGTTAACCCCGGAAAACATGCCCCTGGAGTATGCACGCCTGTCGGGCAGTATTTTGCGCAACGGTCGTGACGGCACAATGAATTTTGAAGAAGCGGCACGCCAGGGAATCCTGAAAGAATTTAATGCAAAATTAAATCGTGCGCTAAAAGAACTGCACCTGGATACTTTGATTTTGGTTGGCGGCAACGGCAGCCTTTCACTGGCATGGGGTTTCAAAGAAATTTATGCCGGCGTAAAGCTGATATGCATCCCAAAGACCATTGACATGGATGTTCCAATGACCGATGCAACAATCGGCTTTAACACCGCGGTTCAGCAATTAACAACATTTTGCGACCAGGTATTGCTATCCGCACGCAGCCACCGCAGATGGTTCATAGTCCAGGCAATGGGCCGCGACTGTGGCAAACTGTCGCTGGAGGCGGGCATCGCCGCCGGCGCTGCCGCAATTCTAATACCGGAAATAAAATTCAATGTAGATAGTCTGATAGAGCATATAAAAAATGCCCCGACAGATTATGGCATCGTTGTCGTATCAGAGGGCATATCTCTGCGCGGCCATTCCGGCAAAGCGGCCGAAATGATTGCACGCCAATTAAACGCAGCCGGAATTTATTGCCGCCCGGAATATCCTGAACACTTCCAGCGCGCGGGCGACACAACCGCAACCGACCGTATTATTGCGGCATCTATGGCCGATTGCGCGGTGCGCGCCATTGAAAATAACGAAACATATGTAATGACTGCGATGCAAAACGGTGTTTGCAAAACAATCGCACTGTCCGAATTCTTTAATAGAGGCGACCTGGTACCGGACCCGCATATCCCCGGCATCCAAACATCAAACGCCTATGTGACGCCGGACGACCCGCTGTTGCAGGTTGCAACCGACCTGGGGACATATATCGGCGAAGTTAAATAAAAACGCAAAAAAACATCCCGCCCAACGGCGGGATGTTTTTTATAGCGCGAAGATTATTTCTTTTCAGAAAAATCCGCATCAC
>WSMU01000013.1 GCA_013316395.1 Alphaproteobacteria bacterium
TGCAATGGATATGGTCGCCTCCTCCGGCCATGTTCCGGACGAAGTTGCGTTTTTCTTTAGCTGACCCGCGCTGCAATAGCTACTAACCGATGTCGCATTACGGGTTTCAAAGCAACTGGTTACCGCAGACCAGCCATTTCCTGTACCCAGCGTCCAGTTGGATTCTGCCCCTGGGCAGTTATTTTTCACACCGCCGGTACAGTATGTCGACCCGGTACACTGTGATTGTCCCGTACAGTTATTCCCACTGGTGTTACAGCCGGTGGTATAATATCCGGAACTGACATTCGTGCACGCCGATGCATTGGCGCCACTATACTTGGCCCTTGTTGTACATGCGCTGCATGATGTTGCCGTACCGCCCGCACTGTATGTGCCTGCCGAACAGCCTGTACATGTCTGACCGCTGACAATATATCCCGGTTTTGCCTGCAGTGCTGTTGAGATTGTAGAACCGCCCCATGCTGTTGTGCTAGTCGCATTCTGGCGCAGCATACCCGCGCTACAGTTTCCACCAACACTTTTTGTCTGATTACATTGTGTGACCGCACTCCAGCCTGTACCTGTATTGCGCGCCCAACCTGATGTCTGGGCAGGACAGCTACTGCACGATGTTGCGGTGCCACCTGCGGACCACACCGCGCCACTGCACTGCGTACATGTCTGACCCGATACTATCGAGCCTGCCTTTGCCTGGAACGCGACGGATATAGTTGATGGATTCCATTCTGTTGTGCTCTTACCGGTTTGCTTTAACTGACCTGCACTGCAATAAGTGCTGACGGCGGTTGCGGCCTTGGTCTGATAGCAACTGCCGACCGACCCCCAGCCTGTGCCGGTAGCTCGCGTCCAGCCAGATGTCTGGGCAGGACAACTACTGCACGATGTTGCGGTACCACCTGCGGACCACACCGCGCCACTGCACTGCGTACATGTGGCGTTTTTGGTGTTATTTCCGCTGATTATGGAACCAGATTTGGCGGTCACACTGTAAATATTGGTTCCCCATGCAGTACCGCTGTAACTGATAGTGTTACTGGTCTTGGTTGCACAGTAAGTCGGCAGTGCTGCGGTCGGTGCCGTGTATCGGCATGTTGAGGCCGCGTTATACGGGGATACCGAAGAGTATGTTCCGCCTGTCACCGCAGGTGCAGTCAGCGAGCTGCAAGCCGCCCGGTGCGAGCCACCCGTGCAATAATAACCCGCGCCGCAAGATGTGCACGCCGACGCACCGGCACCGGAATATGTACCGGCCGAACATCTACCACAGGAACGACCGGCAAGGCACCCGTTACCCGCCGCCGTGGGCGTTGCACTGGTACCGCCACCATTACTGAAATAACCCGCGCTGACGGCGCCACTGCCGTTGGCAGACGTCGCCCCGGCCGCACCATATCGACCCGCCGCAATAATACCGCAGCTATATCCGGACAAACATCCATTTCCAGCAGCACTGGGCGTTGCACTGGTACCCGCACCACTGCTGTAATACCCGGCGGTAACATTGCCTGTTATACCCTGATCTGCACTCGCGTTGAAGGTATATGTGCCACCAGAACAGTACTTACCCGCAGGACATGCTGTACAAGAGGTTCCGCCAGCTTTTAGATAATAACCCGCGCCACAGGTATAGCTATTCACCGTCCAGCGTGCATATAATGTCACACTTGCTGTTGTCTTATTCCATGTGCGTACAGAACCACGGCTGGTGTTATAGTATTGCGTACCACCAGATGCCGCACTGGTGTCGTACCAGCCGCCGAATGTATATCCGGTGCGCGATGGATTTGCACTGGTGCTAAGCGCCGGCATATTCGAATCATACGTAGCCGTTACATTATTCGGCTGATTGCCGCTGCCCCCGTTCAGATTAAAGCTAACCGTGCTTGTCATTGCTTTACATGTGCCGGATACGGATGTACCCCCAGCGCTGCCCGTTACGGTAAAGCTGGTCGTACGGTTTGCGCCACCAGACTGACTGTATCCGGTAGAGCAGGTTATAGTCGCACGCGGCGCATTACCACTTGATGTTGTTATCGCGCATGTTCCTTTCGTTGCACTGCATGTCGGCGTTGTCCATGCGGCATAGTATGTCGCAGAACTTGTCGGACATGTTATAGATGTAGAGCCAGTTGTTGCGCTGCTGCCGGTGGCCCAACCTTTAAATATCTTGCTACCGTTGGTTATATTGCAGCTGCTGCTGTTCCATGCCGGCAAGGCCGTAGAGCTGCCTGTGGTACACGTCGTACTGCCGTTTGTTGTGCTGCTTTGACCGCCGCACGTGCCCGTGCCGCCGTTTTTGTTCAACGTTATGGTATTCGTTGTTGCCGTACAAGTTCCAGCAATACGCGTCCCGGCATTAGTCCAACCTGTATTACATGTAAACTGCGGATACAAGGTTGTTGGACCTGTTACATTGCAAGCTGTCGACGCGCTAAGCCCACCTGCTGCTGTGATACACTGTGTGCCTCCGGATGCGGCGGTGGTATTATAATGCCCGGCATAGGTCGCGTGTGTCTTAGCCGGCCTAGTGGACAGGGTAGTTGTCGGCGTAAAACATGTGTTATCGCTGTACCACGTTGTGGAGCCAGAATATTTATACAAATATGCTGTCGAGCCACTGCCACTATTTTGTGTTGCATTTATTGTTATCGTATTACATGTCGGGGCGCATGCTCCTGCAATCGTTATGCCGCTGGCTGTAAAGCCGGTGTTACAGTTATATCGCGCATAAAAAGTTGTCGCACCTGTCACATTGCAAGATGTTGATGTGCTAAGGGTTCCTGATGCATTGACACACTGCACACCCCCCGATGTGTAATGCCCCGCATACGTCGCATTTGTCTTAGAAGGCTTAGTTATAGTGTAGATTTGTGTCGTGCACTTACTGTCGCTATACCATGTTGTGGAACCAGTCCGTTTATATACCGTTGTGTTTGCAGACCCGCCATTTGTTGTCGCATTCATCGTAACCGCATTACAAGCCGGAGAACATGTATAAGAACTGGCCCCGGTACTGTTTGCCGTGCCGCCACGCACATAACCTGGCAAACACGTACTAATTGCGCATTTATTAGTCACACTGTTGGCCGCCCATGACGCGGATGTCCATGTGCTGGCACCGGTTGCGTTTGTACATGTTGCATTACATGACGACTGACCTGTGGCAGTTGTAGTCTTACCGCCGCTACACGCCGTACATCTCGATGCACCAGCGGCGCTGTATGAACCTATTGCGCATGCCGTACAGGCACCCGTTCCAGAAACGGATTTATAGCGCCCGGCAGAACATGCAGTACACCTATTGTTGACCTGTGCTGTTCCGTTATATGAGCCGTTCATGGTCATTTGATAACCGGCATTACATGACGTATATTTTTCATAATTACAGCCCGTATTATATACAGCCGAGGTACCAGACCCACTTGTGTAAAAACATCTCCGCGTTCCACTGCCGCCATTTATATTAGAAAATGGCATATCCTTGCCTAAACAAGAATTGATACTACCTGCACCTTCAGCGCTATCCGCCGCGGACGAATTCCATGCCGGTTTTCCCCATGTCCCCACACTTGGAACGGATGCTGGCTTTGGGCACGATGTACATGCAGAAGTAGGGCTTTGCAGATTTGCCGTTCGCGCACTGCCATAATATGTACCATCACTACAGGGCACCGGATTTCCAGATAAAATAATCCATTCCGGGTCAACAGTCTCATTAGCGCCGGCTCTAACACTTGTTACGATATCCACCGGAGCCATAACAGTTGTCCATGTGCTATTGTTTGTGGAAACAGATACCGTCACAGCACGATACGTTCGTCCGTCTGCATACAATGCAAGCTTTATTGAACCTATTTCTTTTATTGCCCCCATATCCCAGGTCAATGTAGATCCGCCTTCTGCATACGGTCTCCGCTTCCAGTTTCCATCCGTTGCATTTCCCAAATTAGTGCCGGTCCCGGTTTTAACACCCGCCAAATAGTTGGTACCATTACCGAAACGGTCAGAGTAGGCTTGTATTTCTGCAACGTGTAATCCGGCACTATTCACACTATTGCCGCTTGTACTGACACGAATATATCTTGCCTGCTGAAAGCCACTTGCAATATACTGTCCGGCCGAAACTGACCTTGTACAATTACCCATTTCCGTGTGGTTGGCGGCACTGGTTGATGTGTTGGTAAAGCCATTCATACAATGAACAACATGTGACACATTGCCATAAAAAACAGTTGTAGCCCACATATACCATGGCCCTGCGGGGGTTGTACATGTTCCGCCGGCCTTAACAACACGTGTGCCAGGGGCACATTTGACATAACACCAGGTATTGGCCTGGGCGCCCGCATCAGATGTATAACCACTGGGACAGTTATATATATTACCCGTATCAGATGTCGCACCCGTCGCAGGAATCGTAAAGGTTCCGGCCGTACAATATTTCCCGGCGGGGCAACTTTGACTGCACGTGGTTGTCCCAGATTTTATATATTTACCGGCACTACATGTAACACTTATATTCGCAGCCCGCGGACAAGTTAAGTTAGAGCCAGAGCATGTATGACCGCTGGGACATGGTAAACACGAACCACCAACAACCGCCGCAACCGTCGAGCCATCCCTCTTGGAGCCGCACTGTGACGGATAATATCTATCCGCACATGCGGTATATTTTTTATTATTATTACACGTATAACCTGCACCATAGGCAGAACCAATAAAAACAAACGTGAACAAGCACGCCAAAAGGCGTATAAATTTGGACATTTTCCCCACTTTTTTTCTCTTAATTAAAATGATAGAAAAAAACGCGCATTTTGTTCAAGCAAAAAAATTTGAATTTTCCAAAAAATCTGTTACGATACTGCGCGTAAGATGCACAGAGCATAGCTGGCCCCGAATGGGGTCGGAGGAAAGTCCGGACTGCATGGGACAGCATACCGGCTAATTACCGGGCGGGGCAACCCGACGATAAGAGCAACAGTGACGAAACGATTTAGTTCGAGTGAAACGGGCAATCTCTATGCGCAGCAACTTCAAATAGGCCCCCTGTGACCAGTCCCAGGATTGGGGGCGGGTAGAAGGCTTGACATATTATGGCAACATAGTATGCAGATTAATTATGCTCACTACCCGGGCGTGGTCCGTGAAAAAGACTGGGCCCGTGGCAGGACAGAATCCGGCTTATCGTGTATCTGCGCGCCGCCCCTGCGGGGGCGGTTGTTTTTTTGCAAAGAAAAACCCGCGCATGGCGGGCTGTTTCCTACATAACCTTACCCTGGCTGGGGTAAAATGTCAGTTGTATTTTTTCCCACTTGGCAAATTCAGCCGGCGGCAGCATCCGAAACGGTTGGCATACATTTATCGCCGCACGAATTGTATCAAGAACATATGCAAACGCCGGGTCAGTTTCTGCGGCCGCGGCCCCTTCGAACCAAACATCGCGCACAGTACCGTTTTGACGCATTGTTAAATGGGCAACCGCACGAATATCTGAAATATCACCACGCGAAGTATCAATAGTCCAACAGCGCGTCATCGCAACACGCAGCGCATCCACCACCGATATGGTCAATGTTCTATCCAACGATACCGTTTCACGATTTACACGTACAACCGTCTTTTTACGCGGGGCAGGTGTATTGTCCTTCTTTTGCTCTGCTGTTTTTTCAACAGATACCTTTTTGTCTTCTTTTGGCGACGTATCCGCCAGGCTGGGCTCTTCTATCGGGGCCGGGGCCGGCACAGGCTCCGGTGCGGGGGCGGGTTCTGGGGCCGGCTCCTCTTTTGGCTCAGGCTCTGTATCCTGGGGCGTGGCGGTATTATATAGGCGCGTTTCATCGCCAGAAACCTTTACCGAGCTTAGGTCTATTTCTGTTATTTCCACGCGGTCGGGCGCGACCAGTTGGGCACGCTTAACCACAACGGCAAAAGACGTTATCATCAGCGCAACCAGCGCCAGATGCCCACCCACGGACATCAGCATGTTTTCTGATGAAAATTGATTGAATCTGCCCATATCTTACGATTACCTATCCAGCTTGGTCCGCAGGCCAACGCGCTGGAACCCGGCATCTTTTAGTTTTCCCATAACAGACATTACCGCACCATAATCCGCATGCGTGTCGCCATTTATCATAATAGTAAGCTGAGGATTTTCACCACGCATTGCAACCGCACGACGAACAACATCATCACGCGACATCTGCATATCACCCAGATAGTAGCGCCCAGCAGAATCAACACTTATCTGAATTGCATGATCGTTTCCGGTCAATGCGGAATTACCCGCACTGGGCAAGTTTAAATCAATACCCGTTGTCATCATTGGGGTTGTTACCATAAACACCGCCAACAACACCGTCATGATATCAATCATCGGCGTCAGCGATATCGCGGCATCGGAATTTCTGCGTCTGTTGCGTGACATTTTTATACCCGCCTTGATTTATTTACCCGCGCGTTTTTCACGCATTGCATCGGTCAAATCATCATACAAGTTATCGGCGCGCTTTGTAAAATACTGATAAGCAACCGCCGCCGGCACTGCCGCAATCAGCCCCAATGCCGTTGTCCCCAATGCCGTTGCCAAACCCGGCGCAATAACGCCGATTGAAACAGACTGATTCACACCAATGGACGCAAAGGAATCCATAACGCCCCAAATTGTTCCAAACAACCCGACAAACGGCGCAACATAAGACACCATTGATAAAAACCATAAATTGCGGTCATAGGGGCGCATCGCGCGATCAATCGCCAGTTCCATATTACCATTATCCTTTATTTTCAAAGGCGTCCGTTTCTGGGCGCGCCACAGGCGGAACTTTTCAATAATAATCGCCCAGGACATTACACTGGCCGCCACCAGCAGCAGCGATATCACCAGCGTCATAATATCGCCGGTTGTAAACAAAGATAATAATGAAAAATTATTCGTCATTTTTCCTTTCCCTTACTTGTTAAAACTTATTCCACTGCCGCCAACAGCTCTTCAGGTATACGCTTAGGCCGCATATCACCCCCAATATAAGCAGCGGTTAAATTGATTATAGCACAAACACTGTCGTCTTTCACGAACTTTTGTTCTATATCCAGACTGGCCGCGCCGCGCTTTACTATCTCTGATTCCACCGTAAAGTCATCCCCCAGCCGCAGCGGATGAATATACCGCGCACGAATTTCGCGCACAACAAAGCCGACATCACCGGCCGACGGCACCGCCCCGCGCAGCCAATTCATACGCGCACGCTCAGCTATTTCAATATAACGGCCGTGATATGCAATACCACCCGCATCCGTATCGGCATAAGCAATCGAAAATGGGAAAATATGAGCCGTCATTTTACCAGCCCTAAATGTTTATAGCCGGCATCGGTTATAATGCGCCCGCGCGGTGTGCGCTGAATAAAGCCAAGCTGCATCAGATAAGGTTCTATCACATCTTCGATTGTATCCGTTGGCTCCGACAGGGCCGCGGCCAGATTTTCAATTCCAACCGGCCCCCCGGCATAATGCTTTATTATTGTCGTCATATACTCGCGGTCTATTTCATCCAGACCGCATTCATCAATATGCAACTGGAATAGGGTGGTCTTTATCGTATCGGCGGTAATTTCCGTCCGCCCCAGCGCGCCCGCAAAATCCCGCGCCCGCTTTAGCAGACGATTTGCAATACGCGGCGTGCCACGCGCACTGCGCGCCAGCATCAGCGCGCCATCAGGGCTTGTCGGCATCCCCAGGATATTCGCGCTGCGCTGAATAATTTTTGCCAAGTCTTCGGGCGAATAAAACGACAGACGCAAATCAATCCCAAAACGGTCACGCAGCGGATTAGAAAGCAAACCCGTGCGCGTCGTGGCCCCGACCAGAGTAAACGGCGGCAAATCTATGCGTACACTTTTTGCGCTGGGCCCTTCGCCCAGCATTATGTCCAGCTTGAAATCCTCCATCGCGGAATAGAGCACTTCCTCAATCGCTGTCGGCAGACGATGAATTTCATCAATAAACAAAACATCCATGGGCTCCAGCGACGTCAAAATCGCCGCCAGGTCACCTTGCTTGGTCAGCATTGGCGCCGCAGTGGCACGAAAATTCGTCCCCAGTTCGTTCGCAACAATATGCGCCAGTGTTGTTTTCCCCAGCCCGGGCGGCCCATACAGCAGGACGTGGTCCATCGCCTCGGACCGCGAACGCGCCCCGGATATAAACACACCCAAATTCTGCTTCAGGCTGTCATGCCCGATAAAGTCTGCCAACGACCGTGGACGTATCGTCGATGCCATATCATCTGGAATATTGGGGTCAAAAAATCTGTCGTCTGTTTTATTTTGCATGACTTACAACAACTTGTCTTCGGCATTCTCGCGGCCGACATAGGCCTTTAAATCATTATACATCTGGCGCAAATCAGTCGGCGCCCCATAGTTTGCATCAGCCCCCCGCACACGAATGGTTTCCAGGTCTATCTGAGCCTGCTTTTTCAAAACCTGGGTTAAATGAGTGCCAAAAGTCTTTGCATCCTCTGATTCCGCCGTTCCCTGCAGCAACAGACCACGGTTCGGCCGCGGCGACAGAAACGCAAAATCAGAAATTGATGCATCGGGCGATACAAGCGCAAAACCTGAAACCTCTGGACGACGCATCATCGCCTGCAGAACGTACCACGCCCCCAGACCATGCCCAGCCAGCCAAATCTTGTCGCTGTCTTCATTGTGGTTTTGAATCCAGTCTATTACAGTCGCAATATCCAGCATATTGTCAGCCGTCGTTCCTACCGACCCTTCGGAATCATTTACACCGCGATAGTTAAAGCGTAGTACAGAAAAACCGATATCCATAAACGCGCGAAACATTGCATAAGACACGCGGTCATTCATGTGATACTTTTGGCGCGGATTCCCAGACAGCACCACCGCCAGTGGCGCAGACGGTGTGTCCGACTTGTGATACACGGCATGCAGCTTTCCCGATTCCCCGGTAATTATTATATCAACCATGATAGCCCACCTTTTCCTTTCTTAATTTCTTAGCTACTGTTACTTATAGAACAAATGCATTTCAATTTTCAATAAAAATATTTTTGCTTTGACACGCATGCGCCGAATGTTCTAATATTCTCAAAAGAGAGAATAAAAGGCTTTGATATGGCTAGATTTATTTTAATGGCAACATTTGCATTTCTATATGCCGCCACCGCACGTGGCGCTGAAATGGCCGCCTATGATAATTTTCAAACAATATATACCGAAACACCGGTCCAGTCTTACTATGCCTATCCGGATGACCCGAACTTCATCCCGGAAACAGAGTTTATGGACCGCACGGACAGCCTGAACTACGACCAGGCAATCCTGGACGCCCAGGCGGCAGAATACTATATGCACCCCGGTGTTTCATTCGCATCGCGCCCAATGGTGATATGTCGTGATTTTGGATGTACACGCCTGAACGATAAAATAACACGCACATTTTTATTTAACAGCCTGTCGAACATGTTCATGATGAACTCGCATTCGCGCGTATATATATGCGAGGCCGACCCGTTTTCGCGTGACTGCCTGCAATCTGGAATATCATTCCCTGTACGCAGCGGCATTGCAAATGCAATGGTAAAGATACCCAAGGCAACCATTTCACAGGTTAATATATCAACCGGCCTGTCCAAGGCAACCGTCGGAATGACCTATGAATTTCTGGTAAACGGAATTGACCGTCGATGTGAACCAACCGTAATGGATATAGTCGTCCCTGTAAACTCACAGGCAACATTGTCCAACCGCGAGTTTGCATGCAACATGACCAGCGACGGGATGAGCAACGTATCCCTTCTGGTAAACATTGACTATATAGACTTGGATTACGGCATTCTGGGGGGGTACTACTCGCTGGGGCTCCAGGGGCCAACAACCGGCGGCGGTACCGGATACGCACTGTTTAAGACAGAATTTACAACAAACGGCATGAAGTTCCGTGCCGCCATTGACAGCGATATTGAATCAAACGGGGTCAGCAACGCGATGCGCACGATTCAACCTGGCGAGTACGCGGTTGAGCCACTGCAAAAATAAATGAACAAAACGGTTTTGATTATTGATGATGATGATATGCTGCGCCGGGCATTGGCAACGGGGTTGCACGCTGAAAACTTCGATGTAATAACCGCATCATCTGCCGAGCAGGGCGCCCAAATCCTTGACAGAATCAGCGTTGATGCGATTGTCTTAGACCGAATGATGACCGGCCAGGATGGCCTGTCCTTTCTGGGCGAGCGCCGGGCCAAGGGTGATGCAACGCCGGTTATAATGCTAACCGCGCTAAGCGGGGCGGAAAACGCAATCGCCGGCCTGGATGCGGGTGCCGATGACTATCTGGCAAAGCCGTTCCAACTGCGCGAGTTGGTGTTGCGTCTTAACAATATCATCAAAAAAAATGCATCTGTTTCAAAGCTGCCGCATAGCCTGATATTCGCCGATGACGAGTTTTTTATCCGCACCGACGAAGCAAGCGCACCACGCGCATTATCCCTGTCGGGCGAAGAGAAAAAGCTGCTGACTCACTTAACATCCCCCCTGGGCAATATTGCGCCCGCGGCGCCAATGGTCGCAAAACGCTTGCGCGCAAAATTAAATAGTGTATTATCCGATATAGATATAATCACAATCCGTGGCCGCGGGTATAAAATGGTTACCCCCGCATTCACGGCAGACAACAAGGACATGTCATGAGGCTGATTCCACGTAGTTTTCTTTGGCGCACAATTTTAATGATTTTAATACCACTGATTGTGGCGCTGACAATTGTTGCGAATGTATTCTTTGGCAACCACTGGGACCGCGTCCATGCAACAATGGCCCGCGGCCTGGCGGGCGAGGTTGCAACCATGCTGGACTTTATAGACAAGGGCGATATTGACGCGACCCGTTCCATGGCTCAGCGTATTGGAATAAACGTAACTGTAAATGACCGATTGAACCGTCCGAAACATAATGACAACAACTCTGGCGAGGCCGGCCCCCTTGCAGAAGAGCTGGCGCGGCGTGTTAATCGCCCTTCGTCAATATACATAGACAAGGGAAAGCGCCTGATATTTATCGACATTCCAACAACAGATGGCAGAACAGCAACATTTGCAACCACCCTGTATAGAATATATTCAACCAGCACGGAAGTCTTTTTGATTTGGCTGCTGGGGTCACTGTTAATTGTATCAATTCTTATTGCACCGTTTATTATTCTTCATACCCGCAGCATACGTCGCATTTCCCGCGCGGCATCACGTTTTGGCCGCGGTTTGGATGCACCGGGTTTTGAGCCCACCGGCTCCAAAGAAATACGCGAGGCCGCATCGGCAATGATAAAGATGAAAGAGCGCCTGGACCGCTATAACCGCACACGTACCGACATGCTGAACGCGGTCAGCCATGATTTAAAAGCGCCACTGACACGTATGCGTCTGGGCGTGGAAACGGGCGCCGCTACAAAGAAAGATATGCTGCGCGATATTGACCGCATGACAGAAATGGTAAACGGTTATCTGGCGTTTGCACGCGGAGAAATGCCGGAAATAGAGCAGGCGACCGAGCTGCCCGCGATGCTGACGCGAATGGCACGCGATGCGGCACCCGATAAAAAAATCATAACTGATTTCCCGACCGAACCCGTCCAGTTCTATGCACGGCCAATGGCACTGGCGCGCGCATTCGGCAACATTATCGAAAACGCGGCACGATATGCAAACAAAAAAGTAAAAATAACCGAGCGCGACGAACCGGACCAGGTCGAAGTAATCATCGAAGACGATGGCCCGGGCATACCGGATGACAAAAAGCGCGACGCAATGCGCCCATTCGTTCGCTTGGATGATGCACGTGGCATGGAAACCGGCGGAACAGGCTTGGGGCTGTCTATTGCCCAGACGGCCATTGAAAACCATGGCGGTCAGATGTTTCTTGAAAACAGTGACATGGGCGGTCTGCGTGTAAGAATTGTTTTGCCTATATAATCTTTAAGGACTGTTAGTAAAATGAATTTATATAAATATGTATCGGATGCAGTAAACACCAAACTGGGCCAGTCGGTAAATCTAGAGGTACCAAGAAATCGTGATTTCGGTGATTTTTCTACCAACGCTGCAATGGTTATGGCACGCAGCGCAGGTAAAAATCCACGCGAGCTGGCGGCGGATATCGCATCAAAAATATCAGAACTGCCATTTGTTGCCGAAACATCCATAGCAGGCCCGGGCTTTATAAATATCAAAATAAAAAATGATTTCTTATGGAATTCCGCGGCGGCCGGTGCGGATATTGAACAAACACCCGCAATGACAATTGATATGGACTATGGCTCCTACAATGTTGCAAAGTCGCTGCATATCGGCCACTTGCGCACATCAATAGTCGGCGACACATTAAATCGCATTGCAAAATTTCTGGGCCACAAAACAATATCCTATAACCATATTGGTGACTGGGGCCGCCCAATGGGTCTGGTTATCGCATATATTGAAAGCCTGCACCCGGACTGGCCGTTTTTTGCACCAAACTTTGATGCGGATAAAATTAACCCCGGCGACTATACCATAACCGCCACAGAACTGGATACATATTACCCGGCGGCATCTGCCCGCGGCAAAGAGGACGAGGCATTCCTTAACCGCGCCCGCGAAATTACTGCAGATTTACAAAACGGCCATCCGGGCTATACAGCGCTATACAATTTGTTTTTAAAAGTCTCCCTTGATATGATGGACGGGATTATTAAAAAGCTTAACATGATGCCGTTCGATAAAACCCTAGGCGAGCGGAATGCATCAATGCATCTGGGCCGGGTTGAGGAAATGCTGCGCGCGCGCAACCTGCTACAGACCAGTGACGGTGCAGAAATCGTAACAGTACGCCGCGACACAGATTCCGAGCCCATGCCGCCGTTTATGTTCTATAACTCTCGCGGGGCAGACACATACGAGGCAACAGATTTGGCGGCGATATGGTTTCGCAAGGATTCCGATAATCCCGACAAGATATGGTATTTAACCGACGCGCGCCAGCAGTTACACTTTAAGCAGGTATTCCGTGTGGCGGAAATGCTGGACCTGTTTCCGGTTGAAAATCTTGAACACCTATACTTTGGAACAATCAATGGTCCGGGCGGTCAACCATTTAAAACACGTGACGGAAACGCGGCCGGCTTGCTGGACATCATAGAAATGGTGGGCGAAGCCGTTCGCCGCCGCTGTGCCGAGGCAGGCAAAAACCTGGACGATGATACAATCGAATCCATTGCATTGGCAGCATTGAAATTTACCGACCTGATGCATGATGTAAAGTCGGACTATATATTCGACCCGGCCGCCGTAACCAGTTTCGAGGGTCGAACCGGTCCATACATCCTTTATACGGCCGTACGCTTAAACAGTGTTTTACGCCGCGCAGGCACAGAATGTGCCGCACAGCCGGCAATGCCGACCAACCTTGCCACGGATGAACGCAATCTGATTATCGAACTGCTGGATTTTGAGCGCACAGTACGCAGTGCATTCGATAACCGCGCCACAGACCAACTGGCTAACTATGCCTACGATTTGTGCCAGCTAATAAACACATTCTACCATAACTGTCCGATATTACGCGACGACGTTGCCCCCCAGACACGCTGCACGCGCCTGCATATCGCACGCGCCGCCCAGGCAACACTGTCAACCGTGATATCACTTATGGGATTGCGAATACCAAACGAAATGTAAATAAAATAGGCCAAAAATACATGCGGTATTATTATACCGCATGTATTTTTCTTGACTTTTATGGGCAATTAAGCCATAATGGCGTCGCTTTAATAATAAAAAGGTAAAATAATGGCAGCGACAAAATCGTTAAAAAAGTGTGAATTGGATGCCAAATGGTATCTGATTGACGCAACAGATTGCACGCTGGGACGTTTGGCGGCATATACTGCAAACATCCTGCGCGGCAAGAACAAGCCGACATGGACCCCCAATATGGATTGCGGCGATCATGTTATTATCATCAATGCCGACAAGGTTGCTTTGTCTGGCAAAAAGGCTGACAAGACAAAGTTCTTTTGGCACTCTCTGTGGACAGGTTCTTTGAAGGAACGCACCTTGGGCCAGATGCGCAGCGAAAAGCCGGAAAAATTGGTATTTAACGCGGTAAAGCGTATGATGGGTCGTCGCACGGCGGTTGCATTGGCAAACCAGCGCCTGACCAAGCTGCATGTTTATGCAGGCGCCGAGCACAAGCACGAAGCTCAGAAGCCGGTCGTTATTGATTTTGGTTCATTGAACCGCAAGAATAAAAGGGGCGAATAATGACAGAAACAAAAAAGACCGCAACAGCGGCAAAAACAACTAAGAAAGCCGCCCCGGCGAAATCCGCCGCGAAAAAGGCACCGGTCGCAAGCGTTAAATTAACAAACGCAACATATGCCACCGGCAAGCGTAAAGATTCTGTTGCACGTGTATATTTAGTACCGGGCAAAGGCAATATTTATGTTAACGAAACCCCGGCTGCGGAATATTTCCGTCGTCCGGTATTGCAGATGATTATCGCACAGCCTTTTGGCGTTACAAAACGCGACAGCGCATATGATGTTCATGCATTTGTTCTGGGCGGTGGTTTGTCCGGCCAGGCGGGCGCGGTAAAACACGGTATTTCCAAAGCCCTGGAAAAGGCGGAACCGGAATTGCGCGCAGTTCTGAAGGCGGCGGGCTTCCTGACACGCGACAGCCGTGTTGTTGAACGTAAGCACTACGGTGTTCGCAAAGCGCGTCGTTCGACACAGTTCAGCAAGCGTTAATATCTGCTTACTGCATTCAAAAACCGCCACATGGCGGTTTTTTTATAAATGCAAAAAAGCAAATTATCATGCTTGCGTTTATAAAAAAAGCGTGTATAATCACAGCGCAATTTCACTGTTTTTTAGGGGAAAAACTATGTTCAAAAAAGAAAAAATCAAAGATTTGCATTATTCCGTTACAGGTCTTATCCCGGCGGCCGAATTGCAGGCAGCAGCGGATGAAATTTTAACAGAATATGGTAAAAAGGCTAAAATGCCGGGCTTTCGTCCGGGCCACATCCCGTTGTCTGTATTGCGCCAGAAATTCAACGCATCTGCATATGGCGAAGCTATCGACAAACTGATGAACAAAGACTTAAACGAATATATCGCATCAAAGAAAATCCGCCTGGCAGGCGCACCAAAGGCCGACCTGGCCGGCTGGGAAATTGGCAAAGACGCTGAATACAGCTTAGAATTCGACATTCTGCCGGCATTGCCTGCGATTGATTTAGAAAAATTCACAGTTACCAAAAAGGTAGCCGATGTTGACCCGGCCGAGATTGAAAAATCCCTGGAAAATATCCGCAAAAACCGCAGCGTAGCGGAAAAGCAGGATGAAAAGTACAAAGCGGCCGATGGCGATGTTGCCGTTATCGACTTTAAGGGATTTGTCGGCGACGAAGCTTTTGAAGGCGGCGAAGCAAAAAAGCATCACTTGATTTTGGGCTCTGGCGCGTTTATCCCGGGTTTCGAAGACCAGATTATCGGCCACAAAGTAGGCGACAAATTTGATGTAAACGTAAAATTCCCAAAAGAATACCATGCGGAAAATCTGGCTG
Organism: Alphaproteobacteria bacterium; assembly: GCA_013316395.1. Classification (GTDB taxonomy): domain Bacteria; phylum Pseudomonadota; class Alphaproteobacteria; order Rs-D84; family Rs-D84; genus Enterousia. The sequence goes on from WSMU01000013.1 coordinate 15,645, forward strand.
GGAAAGATGCCCGCTTCGAGGTTGAAGTTCACGAAATCCGTAAGCATATTCTGCCGGAGATGAACGACGAACTGGCAAAAGCAGTCGGCCAGGAATCTGTTGCCGCCCTGCGTGAGCACATATCGAAAATATTAAGCGAACAGTATGCGGACGCAGCCCAGCGTGAAATGCGCAACGAACTGTTGGACATCTTGGCAGACAAGGTAAAGCTGGACGTGCCGGAAACACTGGTATCCCAGGAATTGGAAATGGCCAAATCTGAGCATGAACGTATGCACGCAAACTGCGACGGCCACTGCAAGTCCGACGACCATAAATGGGACGACAAAAAAGAACGCAAAGAAGCAGAACGCCGCGTCAAGCTGGGCTTGATTTTGGCAGAGTGGGGCACACAAAACAAGGTTGAGATTACACGCGAAGACCTGCAGCAGGCCGTTTGGGCCGAAGCGGCGCGCTATCCCAACCCGCAGCAGGTTTTTGAATTCTATAACAAAAACCAAAACGCTTTGGCAATGTTGCGCGGCATGATATTCGAGCGCAAAGCGCTGGATGCGATGCTGACACATGTCAAGCCCAAGGACAAAAAGGTCAAAGCCGAAGAGCTGTTTAAGCAGGCTTAAGATAAAAAAATCCCGCCCATCGGCGGGATTTTTTATACGCCAAAGCGGGGACACCACCGACGCGGATTTTTTGTCAGTTGCAAATACGCAAACCCGACGTTATACTGACATTGAAAAAGGAGCAAAAGGAATGAAGAAATTTTTAATACTCTGTTTTGCCGCAGCTTTGACCGCATGCACGGCAAATCTAAATACCAGCAGCTATCAGACATCCGCCACAGGTAAGGTTAATTCCGTACAAGAAGGCGTAGTTATAAATGTTCGCCAGGTACGCATCGCAACAGAAAATGGCGGCGTTGGCAGCTTGGCCGGCGGCGTTGCCGGCGGTGCGGCAGGCTCTATGATTGGGGGCAACTCTGCCGTAAACGTTATTGGTGCGGTTGGCGGCGCAGTGTTGGGCGGCATTTTGGGTTCTAAGGCACAAGAAAGCCTTTCCGCACAAAACGGATACGAGTATATTGTAAAACTTGATTCCGGCAAGGCAGTCACCCTGACCCAGGGTGCCGACACTGTCTTTAAGGTTGGCCAGCCTGTATATGTGCTGGATGCCGACTATGGAGATCGCGCGCGAATCATACCGCGTTAATAAAAAAAGAAAAACCACCAAATGGTGGTTTTTCTTTTTCGTCAGATATTTTTATCTAGACATCTGTTTCATTATCTCTGCAATCTTTTTACGACGACGCAATCCGGCATAAGCCCCCGCAGCAACAGTTATATACATTGCACCGGTCAAGAATGGGTTGGCAATATATTCTTCTTCATTGCAAAACTTAATATAATCGGGATGACGCATATCTTCTTCTACACGCGCGGTAGGAACAGACGCCCCAACATCATTTAAAGGATTGCCCTCGCTATCGAACCACGCATCCGCAACCTGCTTATTAACATACTGGTACGAAGTAAAAGTCTTATGTTTCGGATTCATGCTGTATGCACATTCAAAACGATGCGACAGCTTTGAATCATTATACTGAAAACTACCGCCGCCCATAAAATGCGCCAGAACCCCCAGCGTCGGAACAGCGATACCGCTAATTAAAATTGATTTTCCAACTGTCTTTAATTTTGTCATAATTTATTCCTTTGGCTGGCAAAATGCCTTTTACACACAAAAACATACTACAAAATAATATTTTTGTCAAGCTAAATAAATCGAAAAGCAAATACTTTTACAATAATATATAGAACTGCCTACAAGCATATCTATGGCCGCAAGATTGTCAATAAAATTCTTGATTTTTTAACAAAAGCAACGTATAATCAGTCAGATTTTGCGGGTGGGCGTAAAATCATTCCGATTAACCCCACAAGACCTCGCTATTTCAATAATTATTGGCGATGGCAAACTTTGTATAACATTTCATCTATGAAAGATTTATCCAAAGATTTATTTAACCCCCTGTCTGGCGAAGATTTTGTCAAAATGTTCGACACGAACTATGGCAATCAGGAAACACTGCAGGGATATGCAACCAAGGGTACTGTCAAAGACATTCGCGGTGATTTCGCAATGGTTGACGTTGGCCTGAAATCCGAAGGTCGTGTTCCGCTGAAAGAATTCGGCGCATCAGTGCCAAGCGTTGGTGATATCATCGACGTATTCGTAGAACGCTACGAATCCCGCGAAGGTACAGCAGTTCTGTCCTATACAAAGGCGCGTGCTGAAAAAGCATGGAAAGACCTGGAAAAGACCGTTGCAGAAGGCATCGACCCAGAGGGTACGATTATCGACGTTGTTCGCGGTGGCTTTACAGTTGACCTGGGCGGCGTATTTGCTTTCATGCCGTCATCTCAGGTTGATCACAAACCGGTTCGCGATGCAAAATCTCTGATTGGTTTGAAGGACAAGTTCCGCGTTTTGAAAATGGATGCACTGCGCACAAACGCTATTGTATCTCGCCGCGCGATTCAGTCCGATTCTATCGCAGCCGCACAGAAAGAAGCGATGAAAAACATCACTTTGGGTGCCGTTATCGAAGGTACGGTAAAGAACATCACAGACTATGGTGTGTTCGTTGACCTGGGCGGTATTGACGGCTTGCTGCACGTAACAGACCTGTCTTGGAAGCGTGTAAATCATCCGCGTGAACTGGTTCATGTCGGCCAGAAAATCAAGGTTAAGGTTATCCAGTTCGACCCGGAATCTCATCGTATTTCTTTGGGCGCAAAGCAGCTGGAAGCAGACCCGTGGGATACAGCGTCACGTGCATTCAACGTTGGCGACACAATCTCCGGCAAGGTATCTTCTTTGACAGACTACGGTGCATTTATCGACCTGGGCAACAATATCGAAGGTCTGGTTCATATGTCTGAACTGTCTTGGACAAACAAGAACATTCACCCGAGCAAAGTTCTGCAGAACGGCCAGGATGTAAACGTTGTTGTATTGGGCATCGACCAGGAAAAGCGCCGCATCTCGCTGGGTTATAAGCAGTTGCAGCCGAATCCTTGGAAGCAGTTTGCGGAAACACACAATGTCGGCGACGTTGTAACAGGCCCGATTAAAAACACAACTGAATTCGGTCTGTTCGTTGCACTGACACCGGAACTGGATGGTATGGTTCACATTTCAGACCTGTCTTGGAACAAGCTGGACGAAGAAGAACTGAAAAAGTTCGTTCGCGGCCAGGAAGTAACAGCCAAGATTCTGGACATCAACCCGGAAAAAGAACGCGTTACACTGGGTATCAAGCAGTTGACTCAGGGTGCGGACAACAACTCTATCGCCATCAAGAAGGGCGCGGTTGTTTCGGGTACAGTTTCCGAAGTTACACCGGACGAGTTAATTTTGGCATTGCCGAACGACATCCGCGGTGTTATCCGCCGCACGGACCTGTCGCGCGAAAAGACCGAACAGGATACAAACAAGTTCCATGTCGGCGACACAGTCGAAGCATCTGTTGTTTCCGTTGAAAACAACACTGTTAAGCTGTCTATCCGCGCGTTGCAGGTAACGCTGGAAAAGCAGGCGGTCAAAGAATACGCCAACCAGGCCGACAGCGGCTCGGTTCTGGGCGACATTCTGGGCGCTGCGATAGAAAACAGCAAAAAGTAAAAAATAGGGGGCACTATGCCCCCTTTAAGTTCCAAAGGCAAACAACAATGAAAGATATGATTGTGTTGATGGGCGGCCAAGGCGTAGGCAAGGGCACGTTTTCAAAAATGCTGCGTGCGCGGCATGATTACAACTATATCGAAACGGGTGCCATGTTTCGCTGCCTGCCGGCAGATTCCGCAATAGCGAAGTTAATTGCCGCAGGCAACCTGGTTCCCGATACCGAGCTGTTTAAGCTGGTCGCCAGCAAGATTACCAATACCAAAGATTTATTGGTTGACGGCTTTCCGCGCACATTACCCCAGGCCCAGTGGCTGGTTAAAAACTATGCAGACAAATTTGCAATCCATATCCTGTACCTGGATGTTCCGGAAGAAATTATGATAAAGCGCATAAACAAGCGCATAAATGAGGGTGGCGGACGCGCCGACGACGCAGATGCAGCGGCAGTGCGGCGGCGCCTGGATACTTTCTGGCACGTCACAATGCCGGCCATCGATTGGCTGCGCACCGCAGGTGGCATTAAATTCTCGGACGTGGACGTTACCGGTCCGGTCGATGAAAATTTTGCCCGCATTTTGGCTGCAATGGGCTCCCAGAAAACAAAATAAAAAAAATCCCGCCACATGGCGGGATTTTTTATACAATACGCCGACGTATGCCTGCGTACATCGCATACCCAATCAGCAGTACCATTATCAAGACAAATATTATCCAGCCAATGCGCCCGTCTTCGGCAAAAGGCAACTTTACATTCATTCCGTAATAGCCAACCACAATTGTTGGCGCAATCAAAATAATATTCCACATCGTCAAACGGTTAATGTACGTATTGGAATCCATGTTAATAACGCTTTCAAATGTTTCTTTGATTGACTTTAACATTTTGCTGTAGCTGGTAACAACTTCGGTCGCCTGAGCCAGCTCAATACGCGCATCCTCGGCCAGTTCCTGGGCATCTTCGGTCTTTACAAAGCCACGAACCTTCTCTAACTTATCCAGCACGGCAACATTACCTTTTATCCCCGCCATATAAAGGGTATAACTGTTTTCAACCTCCAGCAATGCCATCAGGTCTTTTTTGCGAATACGTTCCTGCAGGGCTTTCTTTGACTCTATTACGCGCTTGTTCAGCTCTTTTAAAAACCGCAGGTACGATTCCGCAATATAGTATATGATGTTTAAAATAAACTCTTCACGTGAAGTTTTTTCAGATTTCTTTATCTTGTCCAGCAAATCACAGCGCTTGCGGCAAACTGTTATAACTCGATTGGATGAATATATTATCGACAGCGGTTCCGTATGCCAAACCGTATCGGTTTCACGATTTATAATAGGGAATCGAACAATAATAACCTTATAGTCGTCTTCTATTTCAAGACGAGGCTGCTCATCCGGGTCTAAAATATCTAAGATATTGTCTTCATCAATCTTGTATTCCGTACGCAGCTTTTCAAAATCGTTATGGTCCGGATTACCAACATTCACCCAGGAGAATGTTTTTAATTTTTCTGTTACAAACATATCGCATCCCCCTTTGGCTAAACCAATTCATTTTACCCCAGAAAATTAGAAAATGCAATACCTGTGGGAATAAAAAACCATATATGCCAAACCGGCACACATGATACAATATATCATGACAACCAAGGAGACAGGCACAATGGCATATCAAACAAATTCTTTTTCAATCGCGCACTATATACTGCTTATCGCTATGGTCGTACTGTGCGGCGGCGTTGTCGCATACGCCATAGTTCATGATACCGCCGGCTACGAAGACGTGTTCGGTAATCGGGCCCCCACAGATGACACCCAACAAGTGCAATCCCCCACAAACAATGAATGCATACAGCGCATCAGCGACATTGTCGCACAAACCTGGGCCTACAATCCCGATGCCGTGCCCGAAAAATATACAAATATTGCAATGGCGTATCTTGCCACGCCAACCCGTACAACCATACGCGGTGAATGCAACGGGGAACAGTTTGTCTGTAATCCGGGTGTGCGGCGTATGGACTGTGACCCATGCGCTGTCGGCAGCGCCCGCGACTATGCCATTGCCGCCCAAACACGCGATATGGTACAAAAGCACTGTGGTGAATAAAAACACCGTCCTTTTAAAAGGACGGTTAATTTTTGGTCGGGGTGACAGGATTCGAACCTACGACCCCTTGCACCCCATGCAAGTACTCTACCAGACTGAGCTACACCCCGACGACCGGCATAATATATAACATAAATAATCAAAAAACAATCTTTATTTACATGCCCTATACTTTTTCACTGGAATACATGCATATTGTTAGAAGACCGCCATTTGCGCTATTATTACCTATGTCCGGACAGCAAACTTAACCAACTAAACCAAAAGGATAAACAATGTCTAATTGTGATAAAAAGCAGTGTAAAAATTGTAGCAACGCCATGGGTGAAAAGAAAAACCAAACATGCGACAACGCAAAAAAACCTGCCTGCGATAACAAATAGCGCAAATAGGCACCGGCAAAAATGCCGGTGCTTGTTTTTATATATACAACAGAGCTGCATCAATATTTTCTGCTTGCACGAATCGGAGTTTTATTATTAGTATGCGCAGAGCACTGAAATCAAAGGAGCTTATCTTATGATAATTGGCATTGGTATTGATTTGGTGGAATGCGGCCGATTCTTAGACTGGTCCGCCTTTAAAAAGCAACGCATTTTTACAAAGAAAGAATTGGAATATGCGGATGCAGATAACGCAAATGCGGAAAAACACCTGGCGAATTTTTGGGCCGCGCGCGAGGCCTGCCTAAAAGCACTCGGTACCGGATTTGGTGATGACATTGCGTTTTCTGATGTGTCTGTAACTCACAATGATGCGGGATGCCCCGAATTATTGATTGCAGGCGGCGCACGCGCAAAACTAAAAGAACTGGCCGGGGGCGACGCAAAGGCTCACTTATCTATCACCGACCAAAACGATTACTCTGCGGCAATGGTTGTAATCGAAAAGATTTAATATCACGAAACACAGCCCCCAATATGGGGGCTCTTTTTTTATTCGCACATGGAACAATTATCGCAAATAAAAACGCCCCATACGGGGCGCTTATTAAAACATGGGCGGATAGCAATCACCCGTTGACTGCGAGCAGCACGCATACGCCCCACCGCCAATATCGGTATAGCGCTCATCCCCACAGCAGCCGTTTGTATCCGGCATCGCCCCATCATCACATGTCGGACCGTCCGAAACACTGTATTGCGATGTCACAACCGTATCCTGATACTGAACGGGCGCCGCCGTTGAATCCGACGGCACAACCGTCTCTGTTTCATATCCGGCATCCGCCACAAACATATTTTCGTTCTGGGAGCCTGCATTATACGCCGGCTTGTTAACCACAACAGGCTTTACCGGTTCTGGGACCGGGGCGGGCTCTGTTAAAAACGGGGTTTCTTCCGGCATTTCCACCGGCGCAGGCTCAGGGACCACTTCGATGGCGGGAACCGTTTCATCAATCACAGGCACGACGGGTTCTGCAGGAACCTGAGGCACTTCTTCGACAACAGGCTCCGGCGTAACTACGGGTGTCGGCGCGGGTTCTGGCGTGACCGTCACTGTTTCTTCTACGCTTATAAATGGACTTTCGCCAGCGGGAATATTCTCCACATCCGCCTGCTGTTTTTGCTCCACTGTGGTTGCAGCCAAATCTGGCACTGTATCATTATTCTTTTTCTGATACAGCCACAACGTAAATATAGACAGCACAATCAGCGCAATCAGCAACACATAATACATAAATGTTGGTTTGCGGCCATTTGTATTTCCACCGCCCCCGACAGGCTGAGCCGCCATACCGGTAACCGGTGAAACAGGTCGCACGTTTGTATCGTCGTTACCCGCGCGCCCCGGAACGGCGGGCGTAATCGGGGCAGGGCGCGCCATATCGGCCACATTCGCACCTGCATCATATGCTGGCGCTTGCGACACGAACGGTTCTGACACCGGCTGCGCCGTGGCGGGCATTTCCACAGATGTAATAGAATCCAACACAGGCGCCGGCCGTGCCGGCATCGCCTGGGGCACTTCAATATCAACATCCGTCACAGGGGGTGTAAACGACAAAGGTGCCGGCGCCCCCGCATCAGAATAATCATCAAACCTGGGCGCCACAGGCTGCGCCGCAGTGGCACTGGGCGTTATGTTTACGTTAAAGTCTATGGGCTTGAACGCAATTTCCTCATCCAGTATCTCAGGGTCTTTATCAAACAACGGTTTTACTTCTTCGGCCATCTTTCTCGCCTTTGGTTCTGATTGTTCTGCTATAACTTGTTTAACATCTGACACGACGGGCATATTAACATCAGCCTCCGCCGGCACAGGTAAATCGTTTCTTTCGCGCACCGTGGCAACCGCGCGCACCGCCGGCACTGCCGGCAATCCGGCATGCGACGTGCCCCCTTTATTTTCTGCGGGCAATCTGGCCAAAATTTCACGCGCAATTTCGGCATCTTCGTCCGCGGAAACCAGTCTGCGGCGCGCATTATCCAGACGGCGCTGGGCCCGCTGCTGCTTATCCTTTATGGCATCAATCTGTGATTCCGTACGCAGTATTTTAGCCGCAGACTGCTTCGTGGGCTCGCGTCCCACTGCCTTGCGCTGCTGCCCCAGCTTGGCCCGCAGCGTCTTAAGGCGCGATTGCAGGTCTGCAATAGAATCCTGAGCTTTAGCAATAGTTTCACGCGCGTTTTCTGCGGCAACCTCTGCCGCGCCAAGTCTTTCTGTGGCGGCACGACGCGACGCATCCATACGAAAAGAAGTAAGCGCCGCCAATGATTGCGCCATATCTTCGTCATCTTCGAAGTCGTCTATTAAATCGCTATACTCGTCCAAGCCAATATATTCTATATCCAGCTTTTGATACTTATTATCTTTCTTTGGACGCACTACCTCCAAAGACACACCATAGTCTTTGGTTAAAATCTCGTCCCACTTTCTATCGTCATCGGAATTGATTACCAGCAGGGCATTGGGCTTCTCTGGGGTAATGGTATCATCGATTATAAAAATAATCTGACCCGAGGCGTCATAAAACGCACGTATTTTATTTCCTGCAATATCATACGCCTGAACGCGCAGCGTCCCCAGCCCATTGCTTGTTGGAACATTCTCTCTCTCGGTTGCCATTTTCCCGTCCCCTCGTACAGAATTATTTCTTTTTAGGTGGTGCGAACTGATACGCCTGCTTACAGTGTTCATAGCAATATGGTTTGCCAACAAAAACCTGCTCGCCACAGAAATGGAAATGCTCGGAATCAGGGTCCCCAATCGGCCAACGACACTGGTTTGGCTTTAGGCTGGCCATTTCCAGTGAATGCTGAATTATCCGCTGATGCATTGCCAGCGTCTTGTTAATAGACTTCATACTGGCCGAACGCGGCGCTTTAGGCTCCTTTTTAGGGGCCGGCGTAACTTCTTTCTTTGCAGCGGGACGCGGCGCAGGCGCGGCTTTCTTAGCCTCTGTCGTCGCCTTCTTAGCCGGAGCCTTTGGCGTGGCAGCCGTCGTTTTTTTTACCGGACGGGCGGGCGCTTTTGCCTCTTTCTTTGGGGCGGGCGCCTCACTCTTGGGGGCCGCCGGCGCACCACCAGCCTTAGAATTCCAACCCAAGCGGTTCAGTTTTCCCACAACGGCGTTCTTTGACATCCCCAGTTTTTTACCAATCTCTGCCGTAGACAAGCCCTTACCGGTCAATGCCTTCAGCTTTTTAAGCATTGCGTTATCCCAACCCTTGCTCATTTTAATATACCCCTGTTATACTGATTTACATAGGTGTTAAATGCATCGTCGATATAGCCGGCGCACGCGGTGGCAAAGTTATGCCCCGGCAGGCG
>WSMU01000039.1 GCA_013316395.1 Alphaproteobacteria bacterium
ATATTGATTATTGCATGATTTTTCAGTTTTACAATAGGAAGAAATGCCTATAATTCGCATAAAAAATGCACTTGTTCAAAAAAAAATGCTGGCATTGATAAAAAAAATAAGATAATATTCCTCTCGCAACAAAGAAAGTATTGTTGTGGGCCTTCTAACCCAACACTATAAAAAATCATCCAACCATGGTTGGAGTGCAGGTAATATACAAAATAACTGCGCAATTTATAGTGATTGTTAGAAGCTCCAACCACCTGCTTTCGGTGGTATTTTTAATGGGGCTTTACCGTCTTCTCATCTCCAATCAAAGAAACGGTAGCCCCACTTCTTATATCCAGAATATATTAAACCTATCCCCCCCCCGCCGACATAGCCCCAAAGTATTTATAACATCCATGGCATAAAAAAGCCCTGCAAATGCAGGGCTTTTGAAATTGTTCGCATCTATTAACGAGAATAGAATTCGATTACCAATTCCGGGAACATCTGAACCGGATACGGAACATCCGCAAACGCCGGTACACGTGTGTATGTCGCAGTAAAGTTCGCGCTATCTACACTGATATAGTCCGGGAATGTGCGTTCAGCAGATTCCAACGCCAGAACAACCAACGGCATCTGTTTCGCTTTCTCGCTAACAGTGATGACATCGCCCGGCTTTACCTGGTATGATGCAATCTTTACGCGTTTGCCGTTAACGTTGATGTGACCGTGGCTGACCAGTTGACGGGCCGAGAATACGGTCGGCGCCAATTTCGCGCGGTATACAACCGCATCCAAACGACGTTCCAGCAAACCAATCAAATTATCCGGCGCATCACCCTTCATATTGGACGCTTCCAGATAATATGCACGGAACTTCTTTTCGCCAACGTTACCATAGTAACCTTTCAGCGTCTGCTTCGCACGCATCTGCTTTGCATAATCCGAAGAGTTACCACCACGAGATGTCGGACCATGCTGACCCGGCTTGTACTTACGCTTGTTAAACGGAGATTTCGCCTGACCCCACAGGTTTACACCCAAGCGGCGGCTGATTTTCAATTTACGAGTGCTACGTTTTGCACCTGCTCTTGCCATAATTTAATCCTTTTGGTTTTTTATGGTGCCAGGTGTTTTACAGAATCCTTATCGCGGGCGGGACCAAAAAGCACCGCCGTTTAATCAGTTCTGATTACCCAGCGGTGGACAGTTTATATTGTTTTTATTTGAAAATCAAGCGGTTTTATTAAAATTCAACCTTTGGCGCAACTTTTTCTGATTCCGCGATTTCAAAAAACTTTTCCGGCATAATTCCAAACATTCTGGCAATCATGTTTGACGGAAACTGCTGTATAGATGTGTTTAGGCCCATAACAACCGTATTATAAAACTGGCGTGCGGCCTGAATCTTGGTTTCCGTATCGGTAATTTCACGCTGTAATTCCAAAAAGTTTTCATTCGCCCGCAGGGTCGGATAGCTTTCTGATAATGCGAATATGCTTTTCAAAGTTTGTGTTAGCTTATTTTCGGCATCGGCCTTGTCTGGGCCGGTGGCAGACATTGCCGCATTACGCGCAGAAATCACCGCATTAAGCGTGTCTTTTTCATGCGCGGCCGCCCCCTTTACGCTGGCGACCAAGTTCGGTATCAGGTCATAGCGTCGTTTCAACTGGCTATCGATTGTGGCCCATGCCTCGCGTGCCTGGGTCCGGCGGGAAACAAGGCCGTTATAGACGGCAATTACATATAATACAACGATTGCAACAACGGCAACAGCGGTCCACATAATAAAACTCCTTAAATCTTAACACTTGTTATTTTATTATATCTGGCGGGCGTATAAAAAGCAACCCAAAAGCGATGCGCGCCCTATTTCCAGGAAACCGGTATCGTTGCATAATCGGACAGGCCCGGCGCATTATAATAGCACAGTTCACCGATGCTTTTGGGGCCTGACGGCCATATTTCATACAAATATTTCCCGTTAATCCGCGCAGATTGACCGGTTAAGCCTGTACACCCCCAAAATGTGCCACGGAACATAAAGTCTGCGGCATCACCTGATATATCGCCAAATAAGTTTTCTGGTATTTCACCCGTTAAATTTAAATCACCAAAAAACAAGTAATGGTACATATATTGTGCGGGCGCACCCTTTATTCCAGCAAACAGCCCGGCCGGGATTTCGCCACTTAAACCATATACACTGTCAAAAGTGCCAGCAAACATATATTGTGCGGGCGCACCTTTTATCCCGGCAAACAAGTCTTTGGGAATCGAGCCTGTTAATGCAGACCGCACGAACGTATTGTTAAACATGGCATATACCGGCGCACCTTTTATGCCGGAAAACAACCCCGCAGGGATACTGCCATAAAAAGGCGACCCTTGGAAAGTTCCCGCAAACATCCAGTCTATGGGGGCGCCATGGACACCTTCAAACAAATTTTCCGGGATTGTACTGCTTAAGTTACTGCATTGACGAAATGTATTACGGAATGTTGGCTGCTGGCCCGGCTGGCTGCCGTCGCCAATTGTGCCAAAAATGGCGCCCAGGCTACCTTCGATTGCCGCAATATTATCATTATATCGAAATTGCAGCGCAGCCGCCGGGTCCAGGTGGCTGTTTTCCGTGCTGTATGCGGTGGCGCGTCCCGAAAAGCCAATTTTATAAGCATCCGCCTTTTCATAAGTGTGCGAATATATTGTCTTTTCCGTATTATTTCTTTCGATTACATCGGTCGTGCCGTCGCCCCAGGTTATATAAAAGCGCCCCTGGGCGGACATTTCAAAAGAGAAACTGGCAGTATCTGGTGTGGTGGTGATATAAAAAGACTGCTTTACCAGTCGCGCTATGGCGTCTTTTGTTGCCACGGTATCGGCCGCTGCAAGCGTTGCATATTTGGGGTCATCGCCATAATTTGTGATATCTTTGCCGTTTAACACCTCGTTCATGCGGTCAACAGCAGTTAACAAGTATTTCATATTTGCCGCAACACGCGGATTTGTCAGCGCAGAATTATACGGCAAGGATACCCCCCAGTGCCGCTGCAGTGCCGCATGAATATATTCAACATTTACCATTTCCGCCGCATTGGCAACAGGCGCAAATAATATAGCCAAAAGAATAAATAAACGCTTTATCATTATGGCAATGGCGGTGTCGGAACAATTGGTGATGATGTGTATGTTTTATTACCTGAAATTTCCTGGTCGCCGGTGGTTGAAACAAAATGCTGTGGCAGGTTGTCAGAAAAAGTTTTAAATTCTTCATTATTAACAACCTTCTTTTCAACATCAGCAATGCGGTCGTCAACATATTCGGCCGATGCAATACGTCCCTCCCCCGTGTCAGCAGCCACCGCCGGACAGAGCATTAACGCAAATACTGAAAAAAACACTAATATCCTGTAGTTCACAAAACTCCCCCTATTCTGCGGACATTTATTGCAATAATTATTCATTTTGTCCTATTATGGCAAATAAGTCATATATAAATCTATAAAAAAATCCCACCGCTGGGTGGGATTTTTTTATTCAGAGAATTTATTCCGCCACATTAGATGTAACTTCTACTTCCTGAACCTGGATATCGCGAACCTCGGCACGCATCTGACGCTTTACCGCGCGGAATTCGTCACGCGTAATGCAGCCGTCCTGATTGATATCCATCGCCGGCAAAGCCTGGGCCAGTTTTGGGCACTTTACAGATGCAACATCCAAGCAGCCGTTTGTAAAGTGTACGCGCGGACCATAATGACGCGGACCACAGCAGCACAATTTTGCCGCTGCAAAACCCAATGCGAAAATAATGATGAACCAAACCAGCTTGCGCATAAAGCGACCAAAACGAGAACCCTTACGGCAGCCGCAGTTCCCACCGCATCCGCAATCATGACCACAGCCGCAGCCGTGCTTTTCCATAACCGGGGCCACAACCGCCTTTGGTGCCGGGGCAACGGCTTTCTTTACCGCCGGTTTCTTTGCCGCCGGGGCAGCCTTTTTCACGGGAGCTTTTTTTGCCGCCGCCGGTTTAGCAGCTGCTTTTTTAACTGTTTTTTGTGCCATTTTTCTTCCTTTCTGTTATGACGCTTGTATTTTATTGGAAATAAAATTTTAAGTAAAGGGGAAAATGCATAACGGCCGCTAAAATCAGCGGCCGTTATGTGAAACAAAATCAAACGATTTAGTTCAAAGCATCCTTCAAGGCCTTACCCGGCTTGAACTTCGGCTGAACAGATGCCGGAATCTTGATTGCGGCACCAGTCTGCGGATTGCGGCCAGTGGTCGCTTTGCGCTTTGCAGTTGCAAATGTACCGAAACCAACCAGACGAACTTCGCCCTTCTTTTTCAGAACTTTGGTAACTGTGTTGATGAATGCATCCAAGCACGCAGCAGCTGTCGCTTTTGTAACATCTACTTCGTTTGCGATTGCTTCAATCAATTGCTGTTTGTTCATAATGTTTCTCCTTTCATAAATGTATTTAAGGTCTGTCCGGCAGTTCATAGGCAATGTCAACAGAATCTCTTAGCCACCGGAATTGCGCCATTTTTGCATCTGCAAATCCTGCGGCGCCTTTAATTCTGTGGACATTGCCCGTACTGCTTACCCGAATCGTAGAGAATTCCGCCGTTTAAGTCAAGAGCATAATTATTTTTTAATCTTTTTACATCGTTACCGCATCGGCACGAACTGCCGCTGCACCCGGCGTATTAGCCTCACACAAGACCCAATCGCCGCTAACACCACGGATATGAACCGTTCTGAAATGATTCGGCGTTGCCGCCAGAATTAAAATAATCACACCCGCCCAGAACGTAAATTTAGTAAATTTCCACACATTGGAAAAAGATTCACGCTTAAATTTATCGTTAAGCAGGTTCTGGTACATTACCCAACCCCAGTTAAACAGCAATATCATCACAACAAAGAAAAAGCTGATTATTATATATTTGTTAAATGGACGCATTGCGGTCGCCATGGAATCCCATGTCTGGGATGCGGCATGGCAAACATATAAC
>WSMU01000014.1 GCA_013316395.1 Alphaproteobacteria bacterium
ATATTTTAATATTTATTATTATGAGACTAGATTTGGCGCTGGTTGCGCAAAATATTTATCCCACACGTGCCAAGGCCGTTGCTGCGATAAAGGCGGGTTTGGTTTCGGTTAATGGGATTATTGCCCAAAAGCCCAGCCAGCCGGTTGCAGAGACAGACCGTCTGGCGGGCGATGCGTTGCCGTATATGTCGGGGCGCGGCAGTCTGAAGCTGGAGCATGCGCTTGATGTTTTTGGAATAAATCCGGCGGACATGGTTTGTCTGGATGTGGGGGCCAGTACCGGCGGCTTTACAGAGGTTTTATTGTCGCGCGGTGCGCGTCGTGTGATTGCTGTTGATGTGGGAACCGGTCAATTGGTGCCGGATTTGCGTGCGGATTCGCGCGTAATGTCGTTGGAGCAGACCGATATCCGTGATTTAACGCCGCCAATGCCGGTTGATTTAATTGTAATAGATGTGTCTTTTGTTTCGTTGGCTGATATTGTGGACTGTTTGCCGCGGTGGGGCGCAAAACATATTGTCGCGCTTATCAAGCCACAGTTCGAGGTTCCGCGCGCGGTCGCGGCGGCGGCTCATGGTGTAATTAAATCAGAGCAATGGCATAACTATTCAATAAATCGTGCGATAGAGGCGTTTTCGTCTTGCGGGTATGAGTGTCTGATGACAGAGCAGTCGCCAATTCGTGGCGGCAGTGGTAATATAGAGTATCTGGCGCATTTTATATACCGTGGATAATTGTATTTTTTCTTGAACGCGGTGTGTTTTGCGTATATTATTTTGCATATTATATAAAACAAGGATTAGAAAATGGCGGATGATATCAAAAAAATAGCGGAGCGCGATGCAAAGTGGCAGGGGCGCTGGGCCGAGGCGCGTGCTTTTGTGCCTAAAAACGATAGTGCAAAGCCAAAGTATTATAATTTGATAGAGTTCCCCTTCCCCAGTGGCTCGGGTCTGCATGTGGGGCACATGTTGCCTTATACCGGTATGGATGTTATGGCGCGTTTTCGGCGTGCCCAGGGGTATGATGTTTTATTCCCGATAGGATATGATTCCATGGGTATTTCATCCGAAAAATACGCCACGAAAATCGGCAAGCACCCCAGTGAATCTGTTGCGGAACTGATAAAGATTTTTGAGCGTGATATTTCCGTTATGGGCCTGTCTTTTAATCCTGAGTCTAAGCTGGCGACGTCCGACCCTGAGTTTATCAAGTGGACCCAGTGGATGTTTATTCAGTTCTTTAAAGCCGGCCTGGCGTATAAGTCTGAACTGCCGATGAACTGGTGCCCGAATTGCCGCACGAATCTTACCAACGAGGAGCTGGAAGACGGCAAGTGCGAGCGCTGTCATGGGCCGGTTGAAAAGAAAATGAAGATGCAGTGGAATCTGGCGATTACCAAATACGCAGACAGGCTGATAGATGACCTGGCGGATGTTGATTTTCCGGCTCGCGTTAAAACGGAGCAGATAAACTGGATTGGGCGCTCGTTCGGGGCGGATGTCGATTTCCGTGTCGGCGATGATGTGATGACGGTATATACCACGCGTGTTGATACCATATTTGGTGTAACTTTTTGTGTAATTGCGCCAGAACATAAACTGGTTCAGAAATGGCTGGCCCAGGGGCGCATTAAAAACGCAGATGCGGTGCGTGAATATATTGCCGCCGCCAAGGCAAAGTCCGAGATAGAGCGCACAGACGTAACGCGTGAAAAAACAGGTGTTCGCCTGGAAGGAATTATGGCGGTTAATCCGTATAGCGGTCGGGAAATTCCGGTGTTTGTGGCGGATTATGTGCTGGCGGATTATGGTTTTGGGGCGATTATGGCGGTTCCGGCGCATGATGGGCGCGATTGGGATTTTGCGAAAAAATTCGGGCTGGATATAATTCCGGTTTTAGCCGGCGGCTCCGCGGATGCGGTTTGGGAAGGCGACGGTGCGCATATTAACTCTGAGTTTATGAATGGTATGAACAAGCATGACGCGATAGAGGCTGCTATTAAATACGGTGCAGAAAAAGGAATCGCGCGCGCCACAAAAAAGTACAAGCTAAAAGACTGGGGCTTTTCGCGCCAAATGTATTGGGGCGAGCCTATTCCGCTGGTTTGCTGCGAAAAGTGCGGCTGGGTGCCTGTGCCGGAATCGGAACTGCCGTTGATGCAGCCGCATATGGATGACTATCGCCCGACCGACGACGGGGAAAGTCCGCTGGCGCGTGCGGTCGATTGGGTTAATGTGCCCTGCCCGTGCTGTGGTGCGCCGGCGCATCGTGAAACAGATACTATGCCACAGTGGGCTGGGTCTTCGTGGTATTTCCTGCGATATATTGATTCAAAAAATAATGATGAGTTTTGCAATCGCGCGCTAATGGATAAGTGGATGCCGGTTGACCACTATAATGGCGGCATGGAACATACAACACGCCATTTGCTGTATTCTAGATTCTGGTACAAGGCCCTGGCGGATTTGGGGCTGGTTCCGGGGTCGGAGCCTTATAAAAAGCGCACCAGCAGCGGGCTGCTGATGGCCGAAGATGGGCGCAAGATGTCCAAATCATTGGGGAATATGGTTCCCAGCAGTGATGTCGTCGCGCGTGCGGGGGCCGATGCGTGTCGAATGACTATATTATCGCTGGGGCCATGGGACCAGAATGTAAACTGGTCCGAGGGGACGCTGGCCGGCGTTCAGCGCTTTTTGCGCCGCGTGGAAAATATGGTCGGGAATTTGACGGATGATGCCATGACCCCGGAACAGGAGCGTCTGGTAAATCAGCTGATTGCAGATGTCACAGAACGTATCGACGGTATGCGTTTTAATACGGCGGTGTCGGCGATGATGGAATATATAAATGCTTTTTCTGGCAAAATGCCGCGTGCGGCTTATATCGCCCTGCTGCGTGTTTTGAATCCGTTCGCGCCACATCTGACAGAAGAAATGTGGGAACGCTTGGGCAATACAGATATGCTGGCATTTGCGCCGTGGCCGACGTTTGATGCGGGCAAGCTGGCGAAGACGGAAATGACACTGGTGGCATCTGTAAATGGCAAGCGCGCGGCAGAATTTAAAATGCCCATTGGTGCGACAGAGGCGGATATAATATCTGCGGCGAAAAACGCCGCCGGGACAAAGCTGGCCGGGGCGGAGATTATAAAGACGATTGTCGTTCCAAACAGGATGGTAAATTTTGTTGTAAAGAAGTAAAAAATCCCCCAACTGGGGGATTTTTACCAGGGGCAATTTTCGGCATACGTGCCGTTGCCTGATGTGTCAGAAAAGTCAAAGCCCTTGGGGATATAGCATTCCTCCTCCTGGGTGGCGCCGGGGCCGGATGTTGTGCCGGGGGACTTGCATGCTGTGCATCCGGTGCATTCGTTTTTTAGATCGTTTATTTTGGCGTTCCCGAAATACCCCCGCTTACAGCGGGCTGTTGTTTTGGAGATGCAGAGATTATTGACGCATTCTCGGGCGATGACCTTGTCGCATCCGTCGCCAACAGTTAATGTTTCACTGAAACATGTTGTTGGTGAACATTTGGTTTCGATTGGCTTGAATTCGCATGGTGGACAGCAGGATGGACCGTAACTTTGGCATCTTGTGTTGTCTTCTGCAAGGGTGCAGTTAAAGCATGTAATCCCCAGTGCTATTGCGTTTTGTGTTAACATAAGGGTTGCGCCGATTGTGGCGATTATTATACCGGTTTTCATTTTGTTCTATCTCCTGCTCTTTTCTTTCAGCGAACGAAAAAACCACCAAAACATTTGGTGGTCAGGAGGTTGAGAACAATCCTTAGAATTGTGCTGCTTATTCTATATACTCGCAGCCCTCCTGACCCGGGTCAGGAGATTGTTTTTCGTCGTAATATTAAAACGGGCGCACAACAGCGCGCCTTAAGACTCTATTCCGACGCTAAGGCAGAGGTTCTCACACCTCATTCGCGGAACACCCGCGAACAGAATAAGTATAACTTTTATATGACAAAAATACAAATGAAAAAATCCCGCATTGCGGGATTTGGGTTTTGATTAGGATATTTGTTCTATTCTGCGAATGCGGCGTTCTATGCTATCAAATGGGCTTTCCAGGAATGTCTGGACACAAAGATAGGCCATTTCAATATCTATATCATCCGCCGCCAGTGCCAAAACATTGATGTCGTCGTGAAAACGGTCGTCGCGCGCCTGCTCCGGTCGGTCGCAGCGCGATGCACGCAGGTTGCGATAGCGGTTCGCGGCAATCATAACGCCCGCCCCTGTGCCACAGATTGCAATTCCACGTGCGTTTTTATCATCCCCGATTGCATCGGCTAGGCTGGCGGCGACATCGGGATAGTCGGCGGAAATATTAGGGTCATCCACACCTAAGTTTACAACCATATATCCTGCCGCGGTTAGCATTTCAATCAGATATAGCTTCAAACCGACGCCGCGGTGGTCGGCGGCAATATATACTTTGGAAACTGTTTTATTCATCCTTTTTGTCCTTTCTTTTTGCCAGTTTACATTCCAGGCCGGTGTTGCCGGTAATATTTATGGTTCTGTATGACAGCGTGCCCGACATTTTTGCCGCACTGAACATATTGGCGGTGCTGACGGTTGCCGGGCCGTCCAGTTCACCGTGCAGAAATAGGTTTTCCGCCGTAACGCGTCCAATAACACGGCCGCCGCGCCCTATTACCACCGTTTCGGCGGAAATATTACCCTGGACGATGCCGTGAATTTGAACAATATGGTCTGTTTTTATATCGCCGACCAGCGTGCAGCCCGCACCAATAATGGTAGGAGAATTCTTTTCCAAAGAGTTAGTAAATGCCAGCATCTTTTATTCCTTTACAAATTTTGCGGGGTCAAATTGCGCGCCCTTGTATCTTATTTCGTAATGCAGGTGTGGGCCCGTACTGCGTCCGGACGACCCGCCCAGCCCCACGACCGTGCCCGGGCGTACCCAATCACCACGCGATACCGTGATTTGAGACAAGTGCGCATAAAGAGTTGTAAACCCAAGACCATGGTCTATTTCGACCGTTGTGCCATATCCCACACGTTCGCCGGCCGATACGACCCGCCCCGGCGCCACGGCCATAAGTTCTGTGCCGATTTTGCCGGCAAAATCAATACCACGATGACGCTTTTGCTTGCCGTCGAATGGGTCTTTGCGCATTCCGTAGTTGGATGTTATTCGCATTTGTGCAACAGGCGCACCGATTGGCAGTATTACGCGCAGGCGTGCCAGCCCATGCCATAGTTCCAAATCATCGGCTAGCTTTTGATATTTCGGGTCCAGTGTCTTGTCTATCTCCAGCGGGCTGAATGCGGCGCCGACCAGCGGATTTGTGTATTTGTTTGCCTTTGCGACCAGGGCGCGCTCGCTAAGCCCCAGGGTGGCAATTGTGCCGTTTATTTTTTTCAACTCGCGACGCAGTTCTTCTGTTTTGTCGGCGGCCAGGGTGCTGACCGTGTCGATTATTTCAGTGTCGGCTGCAACAACCGCCTGCATTGATTCAACGATTGCGGCATTGCGTTTTTTTAGTTCTTCGTTCTCGGCCCGGGTCAGTTCGTATTCGGCCGATAATTCGGATAATTTGACATATTCGGGCGTGTATTCGTCATTTGTAAAGATTTCAGATACGCGTGTGCGCATGAAATCAAGCTCGCCCCATGTCTTTAGGCGGTCGTTGATAAGTTTTTCTTTTTCGGTATCGCTTAGCTTTTGGGAGTTTAGAATTTTATCATCCGTAACATTTAAATTGCGGGTCAAATCATTAAACTTTGCCAGATATACCTGCAGCTCGGTCATTTGGCGGGCATGCTGGGCGCGTGATTGCTCCAACTGCTGGGTCCGTTTTTGCAGCAACGGGCGATGATAGACAAATACGTACGTAGACCATGCGGCCCAAATAAACAGCCCTATTTTGCCGCAGAACTTGGTAAAGCGCCAAAAACTGCTTTGCTTAAATGTATAAACATTACCGCGCGGGGTGTCCATAACGGTGAATTCGCGCGGTGGGAAAATACGCACAATGACGCGCCAAATTGCCCGAAAAGGCGAAGTTATAAGCGCCCATAGTGATGTAAAATGTCTTGTAATAAAGTTTATCATGTCAGCTAAGTTTAGCCAATGCATCTTTAATAGTCAAGCCGTCGCGTAAAATGGCGGGTTCGTTCATGGAAAGGCCGCGATGTATAACCGTTGGACCGCGTGTGCCAATGCGGCCCTGCATCAGTACGCGCTCGGCCGTTGTTTTGGCGCCAAAAAGCGGAAATATCTCTATGTCGCCGCATTTTGCCGCCATTTCGGAAAGTACGGATGCGGTTGTTGCGGCATCGGTTATTATTACAAATGTCCCGCGTGGTTTAACGCGTGCCAGGCATTTGCGTGTCCACAGCGCCAGGTCGGCATTATGATGCGCATTATGTCGGGCCGGCGTGCCTTTAAAGTAAGGCGGGTTTGTTATTACTGTATCAAATGTGCGGTCCGTGCGCCATTTTGTGATGTCTGTATTTATTAGCTCTATGTCACAGGCGTTTATGCTCGCG
This sequence comes from Alphaproteobacteria bacterium, assembly GCA_013316395.1. Classification (GTDB taxonomy): domain Bacteria; phylum Pseudomonadota; class Alphaproteobacteria; order Rs-D84; family Rs-D84; genus Enterousia. The sequence continues at coordinate 6,536 of WSMU01000014.1, forward strand.
TTCTTTTCGCATTCGGCCAGCATGTCCGGTGATATGTCCAGGCCCGTTATGCGCGCGCCCGGCATGTTCGCCGCCAGGCACAGCGCCGCCCCGCCGGTTCCCACGCCCACGTCCAGGACGGTTTTTACAGGGCGTCCCGCCCCAAATGCCGCCAGCCATACCGCATCGGCGGTGGGGTTGTAACGACCGCGGTAAAACCGCACACGTCCGCCCATTAGGGTAAAAATTTCTTGTTTTTGCGTCATAGGCATATATAATAATTCATCAAAAATAAAAGGCAAGATTATGTTTGATGAATCATTGGTTGTTCAAAGTGCGGTAAGCGCTTTTAATAATGCTGCTTTGGGGGCGCCGCTGTTTATGTGGCTGGGGCTGCTGATGCTGCCGCTGTTTGCAATGGTTTACAAAGTGGGTAACGATTTTATCGCCCGCCAGTCATTTTGGCAGGGGCTAAAACAGGGAAATATGCGGACTTTTAACTTTGCCTTGTCTGTTTTAGTTCTGGTTTTTGCATGGCTGATACTTATGGGGGGGAATTACGGCGTGCTGCGCGATGAAATATCCATACTGCCGTATGCGGTGTCTGCAATGCTGTTTATGCTGGCTGCGGTTATTATAGAAAACCTGCGCGAGATAAATCCGCAGATGCCTGCGTTTATTACGCGTCGTATAAAACACAGAAGGCTGTTTTTGTATTCCGGGCTGTTGCTGGTGTCGCTGGTGGCCGGCCTGGGTGGCGCTAATACTTTGTGGGGCGCCCTAATGCCGGCGGCGGCCGTGTTTGGTGGTGCGGTTGCCGGGCGCGCTTTGCGTCGCAGGCCGTCCCCGATATTGTTTAGTACGATTGTTATGCTCGCGGTAGTAACACTGATATTGATGCAGCCGGAATTTTTCCGTTTTGGCCAGTTGGGGAATCTGAGTTTGGTGCATTTGGGTGCGCTGGTGGTCACTGGTGTGTTTGCGGCGGCTACGGTTGTGCTGCGTAATGTAAAACCGCGCTCTAAAATTCACCGCAGTGCTTATATAAAGCTGAAATGGATGGCGCGCTTTGTAGTGGCGCTGGCGGTGGTGCTGTTCTTGCTGACGGAATCGGTTCCGGTATTCCTGGGGATGGTTGTGGCGATTATGCTGTCGTTTGCATTGTCTGTGTGGCACCAGGATGCCATTGCGGCCGATTTGGATAAAAAGATGTGGGCGGCACTGATGTGTGCGTTCGGTATTGTTACAATTATGCCTGTTATAACTGCGCTGGGGATTGTGTATTGGACAAACCTGGCGGCCGGGAATGTGTGGCGGCAATCAAAGTTCTTGTTATAATTGGTTATATTTATTTAATACCAATCAGATGCTCTATGTTGTATCATTTCAGGCGAAATGACTATTAAATAAAGCGAGCAAGCTGATGAGTATACATCCAACCGCCATTATTCATGAAGGCGCCGTTTTGGGCGCCGATTGTAAAATTGGACCTAATTGTATTATCGGGCCTAATGTTGTTTTAGGTGACCGTGTGGAGTTGATATCAAATGTAATAATTGACGGTCATACGTCAATCGGTGATGATTCCATTGTTTATCCTTTTGCCGTTCTGGGCGTGATGAGCCAGGATTTAAAATGGCAGGACGAGGCCTCAATGACTGGTCTACGCATAGGAAAGCGATGCCGTATTCGTGAATATGTTACAATTCATTCTGGGACGCCTGCATCGGACGGGACTGTTATAGGTGATGATTGTCAGATTATGGTTAATGCGCATGTTGGGCACGATTGTAAAATTGGCAACAGTGTGGTTATGTCCAATCTGGTTCAGGTTGCGGGCCATGTAGAGATAGAAGATTTTGCAATTTTGTCGGGTGGCGTTATGGTGCTGCAGTTTGCGCGTATCGGCCGGAACGCATTTGTTGGTGGCATGTCTGGTGTTGGTAATGATATATTGCCATATGCAATATATGACGGTAACCCCCGCGCCGTATATCGTACGGTTAATCGTGTGGGGCTGATGCGTCACGGCTTTACAAACGAGGATATGCACGCGATTCATAGCGTATATTCCGCTGTGTTCCGTGATACAGACGGAACCGTGACCGAGCGTCTTAACCGTATCCGCAAGGAAGTGAAGAATAACAAATATGCCATGGATGCCATTGACTTTATAGAAAATCGTTCCAAACGCGGCATTGGCACATCAAAAAATGCAGAATAAGCCAAAAGTATTCATTATCGCCGGTGAAGTATCGGGTGATGTTTTAGGCGCCCGCATAATGGCGCAGATGCCCGATGTGGAATTTTTCGGAATCGGCGGGGAAAATATGAAGGCTGCGGGTCTTCAAACTCTGTTCCCTATGGCGGATTTGTCTGTTATGGGCGTGGTAGAGGTTGTTGCACACGCGCGTACGTTAACGCGGCGTATTCGTGAAACCGTGGCAGAGATAATTCGGCAGCGCCCCGATATTATTTTGACAATTGACTCGCCCGGCTTTGCCCGCAGTGTTATCGCCCGCTTGCGCAAGATGCCCGAAGGGCGCGCACTAATAGAAGGTGGGTTAAAGTTTCATCATGTTGTCGCCCCCCAGGTTTGGGCCTGGCGTGCGGGCCGTGCAAAGAAATATGCGCGTACATTTGATAAGCTGTATGCATTCTTTGACTTTGAGGTGCCCTATTTTACAAAATATGGTTTGGATACAGTGGCGGTTGGGCATCCGATTGCAGATGGCTTAATCGGCAAAGCGGCCAAGTCAAAGAAAGTGACTAATGAAGAAAAGCTGATAACACTTATTCCCGGCAGCAGAATGTCAGAGGTTCGTCGTTTGATGCCGCTGATGCGTGATGTGGCGGGAATTATTGGGCGCTCTGGATATCGCGGGTATAAATTTGCAATCCCGACGGTTGAAACCACGGCAAAATATGTTGCGGATGAAACCGCTAAATGGGGTGTGCCGGTTGATTTGGTGCCCTCTTCCATGCGTTATGAATTGTATTCCAAGACATATATAGCCATTGCGGCCAGTGGCACCGTTTCGGCAGAGCTGGCTATGATGCATGTTCCGGCTATTATCGTATATAAGATGAATCCGATAACAACTTGGCTGGTCCGCCAGGTGATAAAGATTCGCTGGGTTTCGCTGGTAAATATTTTATTGAAGCGTGGCGTTTACCCGGAATTCTTAGGTCCGGCGGCGCGTGCGGACTATGTTATGGATGCCTTTGGGCAGTTAACGATTCCGTCGGTTCGCGAAAAGATGATTGATGCGCTAAAGTCTGCTGATAAGCTGTGGCAGCGGGATTCGGGCGGTGCCGCGCGTTTGATTGCCGATGGTGTATTGCAGGCGATATCAAAAAGATAGTATTTTATAAAAAATGACCCGCATATTTTTTTGCGGGTCTATTTTTTTATTCCATTCCCTCCGGGACATTTGATGCACACTGAGGGCTCAGGCATACCCTCTGATCTATTATGAAGCCCGGCGGGATAGTGCACCAGTTGTCAATCGAATGACTAGAGTTCAGAGTGATAGGCTTGGTATTCAGGCTGATTCCATTGTTGTCGCATATTTCATCAGGCTTACTGGTGACGCTCTCTACCGGTATTTCTGCGACGCATTTTGCGCTTTTACCCCACTTGCTGCGGCGGCCCCCATTTTCCCAGCACAGGCATGCGCCCCATGATGCCGTATCCACATCCAGGCCATAGTCGCGCGGACACATATCCTCTTTGTCACCGATGCTATAAGGGATAACCAGTGATGAGTATACGTTGTCGTTGCCAGATATTTTCCTAAAGTTAGCCAGACATGCGTTGTCCTTGTCGTATACAGGACGTATAAACTGATACTCTACAAAGCGGCCTTGGACGTTGGCGCATTGCGTGGTTAAGCTGTCGATTATCTGATTATAAATTTCGGTTGCAACGCCGGTTGGGCGCAGGTGTCTGTGCTTTATTGCAGACTTGCTGGTGTTTTCTTTTTTGCCGTCATTAATTTCCTGCGTTGTCAGCAGGCCATAGATATTACTTGTTTCACCGGTCTGGTCGTTGTTTCCTGTTCCGCCGCCTATCACGGGTGTTGTACCTGGCGTTTGCTGCGCCTCTGCCACCCAGACTTGGCCGACTTTTTTATCAGGCATTGCACGTGCCTTGAATTTATCAAATCCGCCGAATGCCTGCTCTATAATTTGCTGGTCGTTACATGCCTCAATTTCGGTCAGCTGTTTTGCGCACTCTGACTTATATACTGCCTGACGTGTTGTGTCGTTTTCGTAGTGTACAGTTAAATCACCGCTATTGGTTGTGTCATACAGTGTAAACCAATCCGCTGCCGCCCCTTTTGAGAACAGGCCGCTGTATGGATAGTAAAAGTTTTCATAGCGGCTGGCGCCGTATTTGTCAAAGCACTGCTTAACAACGGCGCGGCATGCGGTTAGTGTATCTGTTTCAGTGCGCTTGTCTATATAGTCTTGGACAATGTTGTTGTCGAACATGTTATTGCATGAATTAACATAATCGGTGCATAGCTTGTCGTTTAGAACTATTCGGTGCGGTTGAACGATGACGCTGGAATCACCGGTTAGTTCCTTCATGGCGGCGGTTATGGACTTGTCGCCGTTCATATAGCATGCGGAAACAAAATCGAAGCAGCCCTGACGAATTTGGGCGACCTTGGCCTTTTGTGCATAGAAAATATCCAGCATGGCCTTGTCCAGATATTCGGCCCATACGTCGTCGGCTATTTCGGTACACTTGTCCAGCTCGGGCTGTGCAAATTTTTTTACGCGCTTTTCAAAATTTTTCACAAATATTTGGTTGCTGTAAACTTTTGTTAGCTTTTGGTCTGCGGCATCGACGCCCGCTGGGAATTTTAGCAGGTTTTCAAGCTCATAGAAATTGGCAACACCTGCGATTGGGGCGCCCGTACTGATGTCTATGAATTCGCCGTTATCCAGACACTTGTGATAGTTTGCACCGCAGACCTCTTCGCTTAGTATGGCGGTTTGGACATTGCTTAGGCATGTGGCAATATCAGCCGAGTAGTTATGCTTTTGACGGTTTTCCACACGAGCCAGGTCCAGCATCGCACTGCCCTCGCGGACGGCGGATTTCATCTGCTTTTGCTTTTCTGCAATCGCGGTTTCTACTGTATTACAGTCTTGTTCGATTGCCATTAGATATGCGGTTATTGCCCGCTGGAGTGATGCGTCGTTACAGTCGGCTTTTACCGCACTGCGACATTGTGGGTATACCGCCGAATAAAGATTCTGGCCGTTATAGGATGCAATAGCCTGGCCGGCATCGGCAAGGCCAAATGCATTTGTTGTATCAAAAGAAATGTTTATGCTGTTCAGGTCCGAATACTTGCCGCCCACACTGCTGTCTGTGCCGCGGATAGAATTCATAATCGCCTGCAATAGCGCCTTGGATGCAGATGTGTCGGCTGTTAAGGCGTTTTCACCCTCTGAGGCGGTTTTCATGGCGGCGGCCTGGGATGCGGTCATGCCGACAACATTAAGGTTTTCGGTAAAAACCGTCAGTTGCTCGCCAGCCTGCTGTAATACATTGCGGGTTTCCGTCAGGTCGTAAACACGATTGCTGCACGAACAACGGCGATAGTCGTCATTTTTTAGCGTACAGAATTGGTCCATGCATGTGAAAAATGCGTTTTTGCATTGCTCATAGGCGGCGCCTGTGCGTGTTTCTGCAATGTTTACAATATTCTCGGCGGCCCGTGAAACAATCGAAGGGGCACTGGCGGTGCGGGTTGTTACCTTGTTTGTTGCAGCACGCGGGGACGCGGTGCGCGTGGTGGTGCCCGATGACGCTGTCGTGGTTGTCGCAGCGCGAGATGATGCTGCTTGCTGTATCCGCTGGGGTGATGCGATGCGTGCCGATGTTGATGTGCGTGGCGTCAAAACAGATGTGCGCGCAGTTGGTGTTTTTTCTGTTGTTGTGGCGCGCTGAGATGTTGTGGATGTGCTTGATTTTGAGCGCGCAGCAGCATTACCGTCACGGACGGCCGCGCGGGCGTATCCCACGGATACCAAGGCAGAAATAGCAAAAATCAAAATTCTCTTCATCTCTTTAAAAAATATTAGCAAAAAAACAATTTTCAGGGCAAGCGATTTTATTAGTCACATATACATGATAAGATTTGCTTCCCCTGGAATGAGTGGTGGGAAAACGGTTATAATCTCGGCATGAAAAAATCAAGATTAGAAGCTTTTAGTGACGGTCTGTTTGCTGTTGCGATAACTATAATGGTGCTGGCGCTGGCGGTGCCGCACAATGTTACGCTGGGGGCGCTGCGCGATCTGGTGCCGTTGTTCCTAAGTTATGTGCTAAGCTTTGTTTATGTTGCAGTATTTTGGATAAATCATCATCATTTGCTGGCCGCGACGCGACGTATAAACAGCATGGTTTTGTGGGGAAATCTGCACTTTTTGTTTTGGGTGACGCTTATTCCGTTTTTTACCGCGTGGGTTGATGAAAATCATGCTGCACCGGTACCTGTTGCCGCATATGGAGTGGTTTTGATGATGTGTTTTGTGGCATATCGCCTGCTGGAGGTTTTACTAATACGGGCACATGATTCAAATACGGTTATTGTTCGGGCCCTGCGTCCGGGGCGGCGGGAAAATCCGACCATTGTCGCATTTGTTGTTGCAATCTTAATGGCCGCAGTACATCCATTTGTTGCACTGGGGATTTATATATTGATTGCCTGTATCTGGATTCGTCCGCATCCCCGGCTGGAGAAAGCGCTGGGTTATGGTGATATTTGTGATAATAATATCGGTGCCGAAAAATAAATGGCATTATAATGATTTTTCTTGTTGCAAACCGTATAAACTTAAGATAATATATCAGACACCGTGCGGATATGGCGGAATTGGTAGACGCGCTAGTTTCAGGTACTAGTGGCAGCAATGCCTTGGAAGTTCGAGTCTTCTTATCCGCACCAAGAAGTTTTGGGGTTGTAGCTCAGTTGATAGAGCGCTACGTTCGCATCGTAGAGGTCGTGGGTTTGAGTCCCATCAGCTCCACCAGGATAAAAAATTCGGCAAAATGCCGAATCTTTTATTGTATTAAGTCACTGTCGTCATATATGGAATAAACAGCTTTATCTGTTTTTATGTGTATGTGTTCAGGAAGATGGCGCATAATAGCGTTTCCATAAAAAGTTTGGCCATTAAAACGTACTTTTAATGATGGCGTGGTTTTTTCTGTGTTGCGCAGATATAAAGTGTGCTTACCTATGTTCAGGGTATGCCCACAGTCACCTTCTTCATTGGCCCCAGTGCCATAGCCGATAGTGGTCATGCCGTTTGGGCACTTGTAACGTATTCCTGACTCTCCGTAACTGATAGTTGTTTCTGGGGCCCAATATCCTGCGCCAACCGGCTTGCATTCATAAAATGGCGCTGCGGTGCCTCCGGTTACGGGGGAATCGCCTATGTTTGTTAAGAATGTGCCAGATATCGGGTTATAAAATCCGATGGTGTTGTCTTTGGTGCGGTTTGCAGGAATGAACATGTGTGCCAATTTGTTATTGCTGTAAATATATACTTTGTATATTTCTCCATAGTATTCGGAATCCCATGTATCGATTGTGCCGATTAGGCAGCTTTTTGTATGTGTAAAATCTGTATAATTAAACTCTTGTGCCAACTGGCCGTCTATAATTAACCCGCCTGCCCCAAGGGATACGTCATGAACCGTATTTAGTGATATGCTATGGCCGCTTAGTTGATTGCCATATCGGAAATATGTATTGTATAGCTGGAATGAAGGGTTGGCATAATATTGTCCGACAATTCCCATTCTGTGACTACTAAATGGTTTGAATATTGCGCGTAATGTGTCGTTTCCGGTTAAATATACTTTGGTGTCAAATATATGGTGCCTATTGTCATCGGGGCTCTGAGTAGTGTAACGGTTGTCAAATAAGATATAGTCTAATAGTTCGTATTCACTACTTTCTGTTAGGTATGTTCCGTCATGGCATATAATTTTGCATTGTGATATATCTGTTTTTCCGTCGGTTGTATCGGCATCAAATCCAGGCGGGCAATCCATGCAAATTTCTTTTGTGTTATCATAATAAGTGGCACCTGTACATGTTGCGCCGTTTGCATTACCGATAATGCAGATGTATAACAATATTGTTCCAAGCTTTCGGTTTTGCATAACTTCTATCCCTCCCCCTCATTGTCGGTTTTAGCTACAGAAAAACCACCATTGTTTAGTGGTGGCTGGAGGTTCGTTACAATTTAGCTTAAATTGTGCTGTTTATTCTATATATTCACAGGCCCTCCAACCAAAGTTGGAGGTATTTAACGTCGCCTACGACGAAGCTAACAGAGGTAACGACACCCCAACGCAAATTAAATTTTTGCGTCATGCATATTTTTGCATGAAAAGATGTCTATAGCAATAAAAAAAGCATTTTTGGTGGGGAGGCGAGTCTAATCACATTCGCCTTGTCAAATTTAAAACCGCCCTTTTGGGCGGTTTTGTTTTACTTGTTTAAGTACCATTCAACCGTTTTTATAATACCGGTGTCGAATGTTTCATCGGCACGCCAGCCAAGTTCTGATTCCAGTTTTGTTGCATCAATCGCATATCTGAAATCATGCCCGGCACGGTCCGCGACAAAAGTTATTTGTTCGGCATAGCTGCGGCCGTCTGCGCGCGGGCGCTTTTCATCCAATATCGCACAGATTGTTTTTACAATCGTGATATTGTTACGTTCGTTTCGTCCGCCGATATTATAAGTTTCACCGGCCCGGCCCTGGTGGAATATTAAATCGATTGCCTTGGCATGGTCCAGAACGTATAGCCAATCGCGAATGTTTTCGCCGCGCCCGTATATAGGCAGATTTTCACCCGCCAGTGCCTTTGATATAATATGCGGAATCAGTTTTTCATTATGCTGTTTCGGGCCATAGTTGTTTGAGCAGTTAGATGTCGTTACATTTATCCCAAACGTGTGGTGATACGCACGAACTATAAAGTCCGAGCTGGCCTTGGATGCGGAATACGGGCTGTTGGGGGCATAGGGTGTCGTTTCTGTAAACATGCCATTTTCCCCAAGTGTTCCATATACTTCGTCCGTAGATATATGGTGAAATCGTGCATCTTCATAGCCCGGCTTTACCCTGCCCGGCCCGTCCATCCAATGACGGAACGCAACATCAATAAGGTTAAATGTCCCTTCTATGTTTGTTTTTATAAATGCGCCCGGATTTTTTATGGAGTTATCAACGTGGCTTTCGGCGGCAAAGTGAACTACGCCACGGATATCGTGTTCGCGGAATAGCTTTTCTATCAATTCGCGGTCGCAGATATCGCCACGAATAAATGTATAGTTCGGCATGGCCTCGCATTCGGTCAGATTGTCCAGGTTGCCGGCATAGGTCAGCTTGTCCAGGTTTATAATGTTATATTCGGGATATTTTGCCGCGAAATACGGAACAAAGTTGGCGCCGATAAATCCGGCACCCCCGGTAACTAGAATTGTTTTAGGCATGTTTTTAAGGCCTCCCGCCAGTGTGAAATTGTTATATTGAAGTCCTGCTTGATTTTATCTTTGGATAAAACGCTGTACGCGGGCCGTGTTGCCCGTGTGGGGTATGCGGATGTGGGTATGGGATTTACGTGGCACGGCAGTCCCGACAGTTCCATAATCGCACAGGCAAAGTCATACCAGCTGCATACGCCTTCGTTTGTGAAGTGGTATACTTCTTTCATTCCGTCGCGCAGTTGCGGTAATATTGCCACAATTGCCGCCGCCAGGTCCGCCGCCGCGGTCGGGGTGCCTATCTGGTCGCATACAACGTTTATAGATTCTTTTTCAGCGCCCAGTCTGCGCATGGTTTTTACAAAGTTATTGCCGTATGGCGAATACAGCCATGCCGTTCGAATAATAACCGCAGCGCGTGCATTTCCCAGTACGGCGATTTCCCCCGCACGCTTTGTTCGACCGTATGCGGATACCGGTGCTGTTTCGTCATCTGGTTCGTATGGTGTATGGGCGCATCCGTCGAATACATAGTCTGTTGATATATGTATTACACGTGCCCCCGATTTAGCCAGGTTTTCCGGCCCGGTAACATTTACGCGTTTGGCGGCATCTTCGTCGTCTTCGGCACGGTCAACGGCCGTGTATGCGGCACAGTTGATAATAGTGTCTATATTATTGTCGCGGACAAAGTCGCGGACGGCATCTGTATCGGTTATATCCAATGTGTCAGAGTCTGTTAAAATAGCCTGGGGCAATAGCTTGGCTAACTCCTGGCCCAGCTGGCCGCGGCTACCGGTTATTAGGTACATCTTTTAGTCCTTTTGCAATTCTGTCTTTTTCGGATGTAATGATTTTATCTGCGGGCACTTTCCAATCGATGCCAATTTCCGGATCATCGAAACGAATGCCGAATTCAGATTCCGGGTGGTACAGGTTATCGCATTTATATGCAAAAACAGCCGTATCGCTTAGTACGGAAAAGCCGTGCAAAAAGCCGCGCGGGATAAACAACTGGCGCTGGTTTTCGTCGGACAGTTCCACTGCGACATGGCGGCCAAATGTGGGCGAGCCGGGACGGATATCTACCGCCACATCCAAAACGCGCCCGTGCAGTACGCGTACCAGCTTTGCCTGGGCGTGTTCTCCTGTCTGGCAATGCAGGCCGCGTACAACGCCGTAAGAAGACTTGGACTGGTTATCCTGAACAAATCTGTTGGTAATACCGGCGCAGGTAAATTCCGCCTCGTTATAGCTTTCAAAAAAGTAGCCGCGCGCATCCGAAAAGATGCGGGGTTCTACGATAACAACGCCTTCAATGTCTGTTTTAATAAAGTTCATGTTTGTCCTCTCCTGCCACTTTGATTAGATAAGATTTATAGTCACTGTTCTTCAGGCCGGCGATAATTGCATTTAGCTGCTCTTTGTCTATAAAGCCGCGGCGATATGCAATTTCTTCGATACATGCTATTTTTAGGCCCTGGCGCTCTTCTATGATTTGAACAAAGTTCCCAGAATCCATAAGGCTTTTTGGGGTGCCCGCATCCAACCACGCATTTCCGCGGCGCATGGGCACGACGGACATTCTGTGCTCTGCCAGATACATATTATTTAGGTCGGTTATTTCCAGTTCGCCGCGGGCTGACGGGGTCAGACCTTTTGCCTTGGCCACAACATCACCCGGATAAAAGTATAGGCCAACGGATGCAAAGTTGGATTTCGGTTTTTGCGGCTTTTCCTCGATAGATACCGCGTTTAGATTTTCATCAAACTCGACTACGCCAAAGCGCTGGGGGTCGGAAACGTGGTAAGCGAATATTGTCGCACGCTGGCCGGCGTTTTTTGCAACCTCTTGCTGGAACCAGCGAAACTGTTCGCCCATGTAAAAAATATTGTCACCCAATATCAGGCATACGTCATCGGTGCCGATAAAATCTGCTCCTATTGTAAATGCCTGGGCGATACCTTTTGGTTCGGGCTGCACGGCGTATTGAATATGCAAGCCAAGTGCGCTGCCATCGCCGAAGAGCTTTTCGATATTTGGTGTGTCCTGGGGGGTCGATATAATTAAAATATCACGAATATCAAACTGCATCAGTGTCGAGAGCGGATAGTAAATCATCGGCTTGTCATAAACTGGTAGCAACTGCTTTGATGTGGTCTTTGTCAGCGGGTACAGGCGTGTTCCGCTGCCCCCGGCAAGTATGATTCCTTTCATATTTGGCGTCTCCTTGTCTGTTACCGTCAGTATAGATTAAATCCTTTATGGAAAGCAAATAACTTTTTTTAGTCCGTTTTTTTGCTTGCACGGCCGTCATGATGCTGTTAAGATTTAGCTGCGCCTGTGACCCAGTGGGGATATGGCGGAATGGTAGACGCTGAGGACTTAAAATCCTTTGGTTATTGCAACCGTGTGGGTTCGAGTCCCACTATCCCCACCACAAAAGTATATCGGATGTGTAGCTCAGTTGGTTAGAGCGCTTCGTTCACATCGAAGAGGTTGTCGGTTCGAGTCCAATCACATCCACCACGTCAAATTTAAAACCGCCCGTGTCGGGCGGCTTTTTATTTTTTATCAGATGCCGGGCTTAGCGTAATCCCTTTGCGCGACAGCATGCAGATGCCGCAGTGCGCCAGTCTGAATATTGCTTAGAGGGGTCACGTAAATCCTTCCATGCCTGCCAGCCGTTGCATTTTTTATTAGTGCCCGTTCCTGTGCACTTAGCATAACGCCGCAGCGAGCATGTTTGATTTGAAACCTTGCCGGTGTCGGTTGTGCATTTTACAACAACGTTTTGATTCTTTGCGTCGTTCTTCCCCAGCTCTTTGGATGACATTACCTGATACGCGCTGGCTGTGGTCAGTGTCGCGCCACAGATTAAAATTGCCGTTAATATTTTTTTCATGGCCGCGTCCTCCTTTGTTATATATAAACTATAAGAAATTTTTGAATAAAAAACAACGGGTATTTTATCGGGTCAGCGGTTCTTCCGGTTCCACGTGGCATCCGTTTTCCCTGAAATGACGTACACCGTTCATCCAGCCTTTTAAGAATACTTTGCGCTCCGGATTGCGCCGGGTAATATCTACATAGAAATCCTGCATCGTGTTCCAATATGCATTATGCAAGTCGCCATTATATTCTTCGGATGCGCGGATAAGTGTATCGTCAACATTTCCCGTCTGTGGCAGCCCCAAAGTCTTTTGCAGCTTTTTTACACCCGCACCCGGACCGGAACCAAAGTCCCCACGCAGAACATCACCGCGAATGGAATCGGGCAATTTATTTAAGCCTTTTGCCAGATAAAAGCGTTCGTATGTACGGTCTTCGGCGCCGGCCGGTGTTAGCTGTCTAACGTCAATATCCGGATTGTATCGTTGTGCATAGCCATAACAGGTATAGCCACCCGGGTCTTTGGGGTGACCGCCACAATCGCCTTCGACACGAAATATCTGGACCATCATTTTATTAAATGCTGGGTCAATATTTTCATATTTGCCGGTTGTTAAAATAGTGTTTCGAAAATGTTTGCTGCGTGCAGATGGTGTGCATGGCCCGTCGTGGATGCGATTGTTTGCAACAACTGGGCTGGCCACTGATGCTGGGGGTATTTGCTCCGGTTGCTGTATATTGTTGTCTTGACGTGGTTGCGGGCCGCTGACGGAGTCTTGGGCCTGTGGCGCCTGTTGTGGTGCGTGCTGCTGCGCTTCCTGTGTGGCGGGTGATGTCTGTGGTTGCGTTGAGGCACTGTTGGTTGGACTGTTGCCCAGGGCGATTATTTCCTGCTCGCGGCCACGGTCATCGGGACACCTGGCTTCATCAAAATATTTTGCGCAATATTCATCCAGGGGCATCTGAATCTCGTCCAGGCGACGACGTGTCTCCAGTGCTTCAAGCTCTCGCTGGATTGAGGCCTCCCATGGTTCGATTTTTATTGGCGCGTATGCGGAGGCATCCTTGTACGGCGCATAACCCGCGGCCAAATTTTCCATGCGGTCTGCAAAAGATACATCGTTTATTGTTGTTGGAAAGTCAGCCTTGGCAATATGCTCTGTTCCGGCACCGTTTTGCGATTGCAGTTGCTGCAGTTCTGATGCGCGCTCCTTTACATCCGCGGCCCAGTCGGGAACCCGCGGCGCATAAGGATTTTGTATTTTAAAGTCGTTGTTGTGTGTTGTGTTTGCGGGCCCTGTTGCCGCGGGAAAGGATGTAGGCTGCACGGTATTTGCGTACTGATTTACATAGGTGTTAAACGCATCGTCGATATACCCCGCGCACGCGGTTGCAAAGTTATGCCCCGGCAGGCGCGCGAGTCCCTGGATTACATATGGACGGATGTCAGATACGCGCATTGCGCTGCATCTGTTCTGGGCGGCGCACTGAACGGCGACCAGATTTGCAACAATAGTTTGGCAATCGCTGGTTGAAACATCTGGCCCGGTTGCATAAACAGGTGTTGGCATAACACGCTGGTTATATGGGGCATTTGGACTCCAAAACGGGTTGGATGAATAGTTTTGGACATTTTGAATCTGGCCATACTGGGACAGGGGCGCCACCGCATTGGCAGATGCAGCCCCCAATATGCCGGACATTAGCAGTAAAAATCGTAGTGTCGAGTGCTTCAATTTTACTGCTCTTGTGATGTGGTTGTCCATGGGGTGTCATTCATTATTAGATAATACAGCGATGCATCATCCTGGCCCGGGTTGCGTATGATTGGGCGTACAACATATATATCAATGTTACAGTGGTGCGTGCCCTGCTCTTGCTGATGCTGTGACAGGTCCTGCCAAACTTTTTCAGCAAAATCCATGGCCTGTAAATATGCGGCGTCATCATCGGCGGCGTTTACTGAATCGCCTGCCCACATCAGCCACATGCCATAATTAACAACATTTTCCTGGCCGGTTAAATCATCGGCAGACAGCAGCAGCAGCGGCTTAAAGTCAATGCCGCTGGTATAATCGCTGGTACTGGTTTCGGTCCAATCGTACATATCGCCGACAAAGTTAATTGCACCGTATATTAGACCGCCCGCCTCTTCCAGTTTGGCAAGCTTGCCAGCGTTTTTTAATGTGGAATGAAACAGCCAATCGCGTATTTTTCCTGATTTTGCACTGCTGCGTGCCAGTTTGGGGCCGCGCTGCAGCAGTGCGCCGCCGGTGTTGGCTGCTTTTAGGCTGCGCCAGGCGCGTGCGGCAATGTTGCCTCGCTGTTTCGGTTTTTTTATGGCCTGCAGATTGCGTCTGTATTTATTTAAATCCGAGAATGTGTCAGCTGTCTTTTTATATTGCCCAACATTGGCATCTGTGCGCTCCATTGTACGTATGGCATCGCGCAGTTGTGTTACCTCGTCCGCTTTTTTTGCATAGGCCACGGCGTCTGTTGCCTGGTCTAGCTTTTTTAGTTCTTCGGCGGCCTTTGCATATTTTCTGCCAAGGCGCATATATTGCTGCACTGATTCCGTCTGGCGCAGTGTTCTCATACTGGCGCTAAGTCCTTTTAGAGCCTTGGATGCGCGGGCCGCCTTGGTCATGCCCAGAACCGCGGCACCACCACCAAACGTTACAACCGTTATCGCCACATCCAATGCGATTTCCGTATATGATATCCATTGCAGATTAACATCGCCGGCAACATAATAATCATTGGTATCATCTTCTATATTTACCGCTTTTGCGACGGCTTTGTTGATTTCGTCATTGTCCAAGGCCAATGCGCTTTTGCTGGTGCAGTGATAGCCTTTTGGGTACAGATTATCAATGTTGTCGTTTATATACTTCATTGAAATAGTGTTGTTTTTATCCGCGCCGGCGAAATCACGCAGGGCGCCCGCCTCTACCACCATAATACCATACCATGCCGGGTCTGTGTTGGTCCACGTTGCTGTATCGCCGATGGCGCCGATACGCGGGCTGGGGTTGCTGTCGGGCGCGCTGCGCTTGTTCGCCAGCAGCAGGCGTTGCTGTAATACACGCGGCTGGGTTTCATAGTTAACGACAATTTTTCGACCGGCCGGGAACGTATATTCTATGGGTATAAATTTTATATCATCATCCGGTGCCGCGGACGCTATTTCAGGGCATGCAATTACGCGCTGCAAAACATCAGGTTTGGAAAAGGTTGAGTGAATCCATTGTTGAATTTCTATCTCTGAGGATTGCTCGCTAACCTTATCAACATTGGCGGCCAATGCATCGGCAAAGGCACGTGTTGCGCATGTGGTATCTGTTGGATTAGTTTGCAGCAGATTACTAATAGAAACATTTGTTGGAATATCTGTTGGTGTGGTCGGAACATCAATCCCGGCAACGGCATTCGCCCTATGCGGAGAAAATATCAGGCATGTACATAATATTAGCCAGCATAATTTCATAGCTCCGCCCCAACGCCGCATTCTTGTTGCAATTGTTGACGTAATTGCTGTACCCGCTGTATCAGTCTGTCATAAGGATTTTCCGCCGCCACAGTTCCCGGCAGGACCGCCCCGGCCGAGTTATTAGCATTGGGTTGTTGTGGCGAACTAGTCGGACGACAGGTGTTGCCTTCCCTTACATAGCCTTGTTCCTGGTTGCAATCCCATTTCCAGCAAAAATTTTCCACATCAGGCAGCCATACTATCGCGGCACCATCCGTTCCGGATACCGGTTCGGATTGACCCGCGCACCATCTGGGTCTGCATTCTTTTTCCCATTCATCATCCTGCCACAGGCCATCCCACCATGATGCCGCCTGGGCTTGGCCGCCTTGCAGGCATTGGCGTACGCCGGGGGGCATTGCCATACCGTCTTTGCCACAGAACATATATCCGCCGATTGGAACCTGGCGCTCGCCCTGATTAAATACGGTGTTGCAGCATGTAAACTGATTTGTTATTGGGTCATGCAGGCAGTCTGTTTCCGAAAATAGCTGCGAGCCGCTAACAACGCCACCAACCACAGCCCCTAAGCCGGCCCCCAGTGCCGTCCCCAGGCCCGGTACGATTGAGCCAATAGATGCCCCCATAATTGCACCGCTGGCCGTACCGCCGGCAACATTCATCAGGCCATGTTCGCCCTGGCCACTGGCAGATTCATATACACCGTATGCACCGGCCGCGGCGCCCAATACACCCATTGCCTTTCCGGCGGCATTTTTAATGCCCGCCCCCTTGGGCTTTGGTGCCGGGTTTGGATTCGGCGCAGGGTTAGGTGTAGGGTTAGGTGTAGGGTTCGGATTAGGTGCCGGCGTAGGCGCAGGATTCGGCCTGGGTGCCGGATTTGGTGTTGGGGCCGGTGCCGGGGCTGGCGTCGGGCTGGGGGCCGGTGTTGGACGCGGGCGTGGCGCAATGTTATTATCTATAACTTTGATTTGAGAGCCCGCAGCCGCTGGCGAGTTTAGGCGCATGCCTGTATCTTTTTTTCTATAAAACAAAGATTTGCCGTCCGGCCCGACGGTATATGTTTCCTGGTGTGCTGTTTGAACATAGCCGCTCGGATTAGATATGCTGCCTAAATCAATAGTTTGTGCTGGCACGGCCGCTACAGCACAATATGCCGACGGGTGCGCGGCAATTATGCATAACAACACTAAAAATCCAAGGATTCCTTTTTTCATCTGGCTTAGTAATATGTTCCCTGGGTTTGACAACTGGCGATAGGTGTTCCTTCGGCCTGGCAGCGTTGCAATGTTGCCAAGTCTGCATCCAGAACACTCATTGTTGTGCCGTATCTTATCTCACAGAATTGCTGTTTTAAGCGGGCCGCTTCCAGTTGACGTGTTGCGGCGTCTTTTTGGCTTTCCACCTTGATTCCATTATAGGCCTTGGCATCCTTGTACGGCGCATAACCCGCGGCCAGATTTTCCATACGGTCTGCAAAAGATACATCGCTTATTGTTGTTGGAAAGTCAGCCTTGGCAATATGCTCTGTTCCGGCACCGTTTTGCGACTGCAGTTGCTGCAGTTCTGATGCGCGCTCCTTCACATCCACGGCCCAATCGGGAACGCGTATTGGGTACGGATTTTGTATTTTAAAGTCGTTATTTTGCGACGTGTTCGCAGGCCCGGTTGCCGCGGGAAAGGATGTAGGCTGCACGGTATTTGCGTACTGATTTACATAGGTGTTAAATGCATCGTCGATATAGCCGGCGCACGCGGTGGCAAAGTTATGCCCCGGCAGGCGCGACAGCTCCAGCATAATTGCCGGTCTAACATCAGATACGCGCATTGCGTTGCATCTGTTCTGGGCGGCGCACTGAACAGCGACCAGATTTGCAACAATGGTTTGGCAATCGCTGGTTGAAACATCTGGCCCGGTTGCATAAACAGGTGTTGGCATAACACGCTGGTTATATGGGGC
>WSMU01000040.1 GCA_013316395.1 Alphaproteobacteria bacterium
GTTCAATGCGGGCGATATTGTAAAAATCTTGATTCCGAACGCAATAAACACCGGTTACGATTACCGCCTGACGGCGGCGGCCGAACTGGGGTCTTATGTTGCGGTTACCGTTATGGGCCGACCATATATCGGCGTTGTCTACGGTATCGCAGATGGTAAAATCCCGCCCGAGAAAGTAAAAAATACAGGTGATGTTTTTCCAATAAAAATGCCGGTCCCCGACCTGCAATGGATTCAGCGTATGTCCGCATGGACACTGATGGCGCCGGGCGCTGTTTTACGCCTGATTATAAATGTACCGGATGCTTTTTCACCGCCACGTATGGAACAGATGTATAAATATAACGCGGATGCGGATATTCGCATGACAGAACCGCGCCAGGCAATTGCCGATGCATTTGATTCCAATGACTATGCACCGATGTCTGTTACGGACATCCATAACATATCACACGCCAGTCGCACGGTAATAAACGCAATGATAAAGTGCGGTGCACTGATACCGGATATGGCGCGCCCTGTCACGGATGATACTTTTGCATACGAATACAGTGATACCGGCACCGTCACCCTGAACCCGGAGCAGCAGGCGGCTGCAGACACCATTGCCACGGCCATATCAACTGGCGGGTTTTCCGTGCACCTGCTGGACGGCATTACAGGCAGCGGCAAGACCCAGGTATATTTTGACGCCGCCTGGCAGGCATACAGTCGCGGGGGCGCCGTATTACTGATGATGCCTGAAATCGCCCTGACCGCACAGTTTATGGACCGGTTTTCTAATCGCTTTGGCGCCCCACCCGTCGTATGGCACAGTAATCTTACCGCCGCACGCCGGCGTGAAATCTGGCGCGGGGTGGCACGCGGCGAAATACGAATGGTTGTCGGCACACGCAGTGCACTGTTCCTGCCGTGGCAGAAGCTGGGGCTGATTGTTATAGACGAAGAGCACGATACGTCGTATAAACAGGAAGACATGGGCAACTATCATGCGCGCGACATGGCAATATTACGCGCAAAGATAGCCGGCTTTCCCGTTGTTTTGGCAAGCGCGACACCCGCCGCGGAAACATTAAATAACGCAGCAAGCGGGAAATACGCCCACCTGCGTCTAACATCACGATTTGGCGGTGCAGCACTGCCCACGATTGAAACTATCGACCTGCGGGCGGAGCACCCGAGCCCATATCGCGCACCAGAGAGCGCCGAAGACGCAGCGGATACGCCGGGCAATTTAACACCGACACTGTGCGCGGCAATCGAAAAGACACTGGCAGAGGGGCGCCAGGTATTGCTATTTATAAATAGGCGCGGATTTGCCCCGATAATTCAATGCAAAAAGTGTGGTTTTGTTGCGCAATGTCCTGATTGCAGTGTTGCAATGACATACCATAAGCGTGCAGGCAAACTGCTGTGCCATATGTGTGGACGAACGGCCCCGATGCCGACAACATGCCCTGATTGTGCCGGGCCGATTTCATCACGCGGGGCGGGCCTTGAAAAGATAGAGGAAGAAATCGCCGCCAAATTCCCACAGGCACGCACCGCATGCGTATCAAGCGATACAATAATGTCACGCGCCGCATTGGAGCGTCTGGTTCACAAAATGGAGGCCGGTGAAATAGACATCGTAATCGGCACCCAGATATTGGCAAAGGGTCATCATTTTCCAAATCTGACGCTGGTTGGGGTTGTTGATGCGGACATGGGGTTGTTTGGAACAGATTTTCGTGCGGCCGAGCATACTTTTCAGCAGCTATTCCAGGTTGCGGGCCGCGCGGGCCGCGGTGAAAGTCCCGGGCGCGTTTTAATGCAGACGTATCAACCCGACCACAATGTTCTGCGCGCGATATGCCAATGTGACCGCGATGCATTTATGACCGCGGATATGGACGCCCGCCGCGCGGCAAAAATGCCGCCGTTTGGCCAACTTATTGCGGTAATTGTTGAAGGGCAAAAAGAATCCGTACTGCAACGCTTTTGTGCCGACATGGCGGCGGCGGCACCCGCACTGACCGGAGGGCGAATAATGGGACCGGTGCCCGCCCAGATTTACCAGATTCGAAACTGGTATCGCATGCGCTTTTTAATATCGGGTGATGCGCGCGCAAATCTGCAACCGATTGTTGCGCACTGGGTCGCAAAAGTGCGCGCCCCCGCAAATATCCGCATAAAAATCGATGTCGGCCCCCAGAATTTTATGTAAAGATTGATTTTAGGAATATTTTCGGTATAATTGTATCAATTAACCAAGAGGGGAAATATGTTTTTAGAATATTTGGCACTGTTCTTTATGTTCATGCTGGTCTGTGCGTTTGTATGCGCGATTATCTGCATTC
Organism: Alphaproteobacteria bacterium; assembly: GCA_013316395.1. Taxonomy (GTDB): domain Bacteria; phylum Pseudomonadota; class Alphaproteobacteria; order Rs-D84; family Rs-D84; genus Enterousia. The sequence continues at coordinate 2,340 of WSMU01000040.1, forward strand.
CGATTATGATTGCAAATGCACGCGGTATATGCGGAACACAGAAAACAATTATCGTGATTTTATCGTGGCTTGGGATATTTTTTGGAATCACATGGTTTGCGGCGTTGATATTGTCGCTGGCTAGCCATGGCGACTGCAGTTGCTCATGCGGCAGTCGTCTGGACGATTTGGAAAAGTTGGCCAAACTATACAAGTCAAAAGTCATATCAAAGACAGAATATGATAAAATGAAGGCAAAATTGTTAAAAGACAAATAAAGAAAAAGCCCCGAAACAGGGGCTTTTTTAATCTTGTGTTTAAACGACCGGCAGTATATAATTCTAATGTCACCGGGTGTTCCGGTGATGAGGTGTGACTACCTCTGCCTAAGCGTCGGAATACAAACCTAAGGCGCGCATAATGCGCCCATTTTAATATTGCGACGTAAAACAAACTCCTGAACCCGCGGGGTCAGGAGGGTCGCGAATATATTGAATAAGCGCACAATTCTTAGGATTGTAGTCAACCTCCTGACCACCTTTTTTGGTGGTTTTTTCGTTTGAAAAAAAACAGGAGATTGAACAAATGAATATCAAACATTTTATACCGATACCGCCAATAATTGCAGCGGCCCTATTCGCCAACAGTGCGTACGGCCTGACATCACCAATACGTAGCTGTAACAAAACCACATGCCCCAGTAATACAATGATGCTGCCAAACTTAATGGCTGCACGGACCTGTAAAACTTACGGGACAAAAGAATGCTATATTTCTAACGAAACAACTTATGTATATAACCCATGCACGTCATGCGATGCAGGATATACTCTAAAAAAAATTGCCATACCGCAACAATGCGGCGAAGCAGAAATGTTCATGACATGCGAATGTTTCTGCTTTAATTGCATCAGCGATTCCGGCTATGTCGCCACAGGCACCGGATATGAAAAAATGGTTAACAGATATTGTGAGTGCGCTTCAGGAACACCCACATGTAAAGAATCTACTAGCTACCGCTGCGCTAAGGGATATGTTGGCAGAAGCACTAATGGAACGTCGGGTTGCTCACCCTGTCCGTCATCGGGCGACATACGCGGCACAACCGCCAGCGCCGGCAGCATATCAACAACCAACTGCTACCTGCCAAGCGGCACCAATTTTTCCGACAACACCGGCAGAGGGACATACACCGGAGATTGTTATTATACAAACTAAAAAAACCGCCGATTGGCGGGATTTTTTATTAACGTGCGCGCTGCTGATTTTGCGACATCATTTTGTCGTTTGTGCGCTTTTTAAGCATTTTCTTTTTTAGCAACGCGATACCGTTGATGAATTTATCAATCATCGTCGGGGTATTAAAGCGTTCTTCTTCCCTGCGAGCGGCACGCGCAACCTTTTCCGCCTCCCACTCTTTTAAAATCTGTTCGCGCTCTTCATTCGTTTTGGCATTTGCCAACAAGTCTTCCAACCATTGAATTTTTTGTTCTGCCATATTGCATCCTTACTTTTAATATAAGCATATTATAACACGAAAATTTCATAAAACAAGCCAAAGGCTATACAACCTCGGTCACGGCGCGCAGGGCCCCATCACGCGAAAGCTGAACAACGCGAATCTTCTTTTTCATTTCCGCAATCAGGTCCGTACGGTTATAAGCCGGCTGGGTATGCAAGATACGGTCGGCGAACGCAGCATAGGCGGCATCCGCGCTTTCGGCATGAATGGTGGTATAAAAGTGATCGTGGCCCGTCCCCAACATTTCCCACAAGACAGACGCATTATCCGTTGATATTTCCCCGCCGATAATCACATCGGGCGTCATACGCACAACCAAATCCAACAGGCGCGCATAATTAAAATCATTATTCTGTTCGGTACGCGACAAAACAAAATGTACACGATTTGCCTGGGGCACGCGGATTTCGCGCGCATCTTCGACCGTTATAACGCGACTGTTTTGGTCGATCAGTTTCAGCATGTGGTTCAAAAACGTCGTCTTACCGGTGGCGGTCGCACCACTGATTAAAATCGGACTGCCGTCGTTTATGGCGGCCATCAAACGCTCGTACGGGTCATCGGGGCGAACATTCTGGCGCGGCTTTACCTTAAGCAGTTCTTCGCCACGCTTTAGATGATAGTTCTCGAAACTGGTTTCGGGTGCGCTGCCACCGCGAATATTCATTGCGACGCCACCGGTTACATCATTTTCATCATATTGAACATTTGGGCCCGCAATCGCTGAAAAACGATGATTCCCCGGCAGGGTTGCATAAACAACCGGAACGCCGTGCGTTGGGTCGAACGGCCGCTCGTAAATATTTGCGACAGTATGAATTAAATCAATAAGATATTGCTTGCTTAAATTCTCGGCCTGGTATGCAACCCACGGAACACGCGAACCATGCAGGCGCATCCAAACCTCACCCGCGCGGTTAATGGCAATTTCCTCAACAAATGAGGGCTTATAAAACTCCTCTAGTGGGCGCAACAAAGATTCAAGAACAACATTAGCCATACATTGCATTTTATCACAAATCCTCGCT
>WSMU01000015.1 GCA_013316395.1 Alphaproteobacteria bacterium
AAGAAAGCCCTGACGTCGGCGGGGCACGCGTCAAAAGAACAAATTGACAAGATGGTGCGCATACTGTTGCCGGCGACGGTTTCGTAATTATTATGGCGGGCCCCGTCGGGTACAAGGTTTATACACCCGAATTTCTCTCCCCTAAATCAACCGTGGCACTGTGGATTGAAACAGTAGTACGCGAAGATTCGATACGCCTTTTCGGTTTTTGCAGCCTGGCCACGCAAAACCTGTTTAATATGTTAACGGCCGTATCCGGCGTCGGGCCCAAGGTGGCGCTGGGGATACTGGGGACGATAAAGACCGATACACTAATGACGGCAATCGCCACCGGCGATGCAAAAACAATTGCAACCGCCCCGGGGGTTGGTAAAAAAGTGGCGGAAAAAATCATCGTCGAACTAAAGTCCAAGGTGGGCGGCGCAACATTTGATTTCGGCGCGGATGCCGGAACCGGCGCATTGGCCGACCTGCTGGCGGCACTTGAATCATTGGGCTATCGCCGTATGGATGTTGTGGAAATGGCCCAGAAACTGGTCTCTGACAATCCGGGGGCCGATGTGACGCGCCTGGTCCCGATGGCACTGAAAAACATCAGCGGAAAAAAGTAAATGAATAATAACGACACTATCTTTGCACTATCATCGGGGCGCGGCAAAGCCGGCGTTGCGGTTATCCGCATATCGGGCGACGCCCTGGGTGACATGGCCGCCCGCTTTATCGGGCGCACTGCCACGCCACGCCGCGCCTACTTTACAAATTTAAAAGACAACGCCGGCGATTTAATAGACCAATGCCTGGTTATATACTTTGCCACGCCACAGTCTTTTACCGGCACAGACGTAATAGAAATCCAATGTCACGGCGCGGATGCGGTGATAAAAAAAATATTTGAATATCTGACAATACTTGGGGCGCGCATGGCGTTGCCCGGCGAATTTTCACGGCGGGCATTTTATAATGACAAAATGGACCTGGCTGATGTTGACGGCCTGGCCGCGCTGCTCGATGCCAAAACAGACCTGCAGCGCAAATGGGCGCTGCGCTCCCTGTCCGGCGGGGACAGCCGACAATACCAATCTTGGCGCAACGATATGATTGATATATCCGCCTATGCCGCCGCAATCTTGGATTATGACGCGAATGACCTTCCATCAAATATCGGCGAAACACTGCGCGCACGCACTGCAAAATTATATGATGAAATCACACGTGCCCTGTCCCGCGCCGGTGCGGCGCGCGCTATACGCGGCGGCGTCAACGTCGTTTTAGCGGGCCGGCCAAACGTTGGCAAATCATCGCTGTTTAACCGGATTCTCGGCACCAACCGCGCAATCGTATCTGATATCCCGGGCACCACACGCGACGTTGTGTCGGCGGATATTGATATCGACGGATACCTGGTTCACTTAATGGATACGGCCGGCCTGCGCGACAGTGCAACGGACACGATTGAAAAAATAGGTATTGCCCGCACACGCGATGAAATGGCGGATGCGGATATAATCATACATGTATTTGACACCGCCCCCAATGCGACCGCGGCGGCAAATGAAATAATTGTTATTAACAAATCGGATTTATGCGATACGCGCAGTGATGGCGCAATATGCATATCGGCAAAAACGGGTGCGGGCCTGGACACATTGATGGCAGAACTGCGCCGCCGCCTGCATAGCATAACAGACGGCGCGGATACAGATGTTGTAATCAATGCGCGAACAAAAACACTGCTGACCGACACGGCTGAAAATCTGTCGGCCGCAATTAACGCCGGCGACAACTGGGACATATTTGCCGAACATACCCGCCGCGCCGCGGATGCGGTGGGCCGAATCCTTGGCACAATCAGCACGGCCGACGTAATGGACGCCACATTCGGTCAACTGTGCCTGGGGAAATAGTTTGCAATTCTCTTCTTTTCTGTTATTATTCCCAATGCATCGGGTGATGCCCGGTGTGAGGTGTAAGAACCTCTAAAACCTAATAACGCTCCAACTTGGTTGGAGGCTTGCGATATACCTAAATAAGCAGGACTATTGGTTTTATAGTTCTTAACCTCCAACCGCCCTTCATCAAGGCGGATTTTTGTTTGTCAAAAATATGGAGGATAAAATGAAAAGCATAGACGGACCCATGGCCCGCATCGGCGTAAAATATACCGCAAAATAAAGGAACTAAAAAAGAGTTAAAAACAAAAAAACCGCCCCAAACAGGGCGGTACTTACTTTCTAAAACTTATCTTTGCCACCGCATCGCGACCAAAGTACTTGTTTATTCGCGCGGTAATTTCGGGCGCCATATACGACAACTGCAACGTAAACGCGGGGTTGGCGGGCCGCACGACAATATTGTATTTCCCGTCGCGCATTTTTCGCACCGCGGCCAGACGCGCAATCGATGCAATGTCGGGGCCCATAATCGCATCCCAGCGTGCGGCCAAATCGGCGTCAGACGCCCGCACCCCCAACATTTCCATCAGCCCACCTAAGGCGCCGGCCAATGTTCCGGGGCGCGCGTCACGCTTTTCCCATTTACCGACCGGGCTTGACATAGCTATACACCTTTGGCATCAGGATAAACATCTCTCCTTTAGCATGCTGGCCATGGGCGTACTTGTATGCCTCGTCCCCTTTGCCAAAGAATATGTCGGCACGAATCCAGCCCTTTATGGCACTGCCCGTATCCTGGGCAATCATTAGTCTGCGGAACTTGCGCCCGTCGGACAGATTTGTACTAACATACACCGGCATCCCCAGCGTATATAAATCCGTATCCATGGCAACACTGCGAATTTTAGACAGCGGCGTCCCCAGCTTTCCGATTACATCCGGCGGAACAGATTCATAAAAATATACATATCGCGGATTTTTGTAGATAACGTCACGCGCCAATGACGGATTCGCCTTCAGGTATGTCCAAACCGCATCAGCGGAATATCCGCCGTCCGGGCGAATGCCACGCGCGCGCAGTTCTTCGCCAATAGATTTGAACGGCATGTCATTGACGGCCGCAAAGTTTAACTTTACATCCGTACCGTCTTCCAGTTTCAAGTTCCCACTGCCCTGAATTTGAATGTTTTGAACATCTACAATGTTTGCCCAGTACAGCGGTCGACCGATTTGCTTTTCCACAATGTCTTTTTTTGCAACGCCCTTATAGTTGCGACCATCTGTGGGCACCCCCATCAGCGGTTCGTTACAGACCGCGGTTTTGGTCCGGCATGCCGGTATTACCGGGGAATAGTAACCGGTATAAGTTCCGCGCGTGGCGCCGGTATCAGTATGAATCTGATACGGCTGGAAATTTGATTCAAACCATGCGCGCACGGTCGCCGTATCCGCCCATGCCGCCGGCAGGTTTTTGCACTTTTCCTCAAACAATGCGCGGTCGGGTACAACGCGACCGGTATATTGAATCTTTGCCTTGCATGAATTACGAAACGCCTGCAGTGCATAACGAACATCATCATCGCGCCAACCCGGCAAATCCGAATAAGATACGCGCTTTAGATTTGATGGAATAACCGAATTATCACCCGTGCGTTCATAGCCAGACCCCGTCGGTGACAAATCACGACAAGACGTCAGTGCCAACGCCACCCCCATACAAACAGCCATACGCACCAGTAATCTATTCCCAAAACCCATTTTTTATCATCCCCCCACTTGTAAATAACCACTGTTAATGCTATATTACCATAAAACGATGCGTAAAAAAAGGAGCAATCGCATGGCAAAATTTAATATAATCTCCCAGTTTTTGAAAGACATTTCTTTCGAAAGCCCGAACGTCCCGGAACTGTTCTTTAAGCAGGACGACGGCCAGGCAAAACTGGAAATTGGCATTGATATTCAAATCAAGGGTGCAGAAAACAATCTGTTCATGGTTGACTTGATTGTTAAGGTTCATTCGAAACTGGATGCGAATGAAAAATCCATATTCTTAATTGAAACGACATACTCGGGCCTGGTCCAGATGGAAGAAGAAAAGAACGAAGAAATCAAAAAACGCACTTTGTTAATCGATGTTCCGACACTGTTGTTCCCGACAGTACGCGCCTTGGTTACACGCCTGACTGCGGAATCAGGTTTCCCGGCATTTGTAATGCAGCCGGTGGATTTCGAAAAACTCTATACCCAAAAGCAGGCGGCATCCACACCGGCAAATGCATAAAAATTGCATTTAAACAAAAGACAAGCACCCGTTCGGGTGCTTTTTTTTCGTGACACGGAAAAATTTCATCTGTATCATGTATAATAATCACCAGGGAGGCCTCTCATGAAAAAATTTCCCATAACAATAGTTACACTGCTTACACTGGCCGCATGCCACAGCGACGGCGGCCCCAGCCACTTTTCAAGGCCACAAAACCCGAATACCGGTATCGGCGTGCCGTCAAACCCCGACTATCCCTTTAATAACAAAGAGGCACAATACAACGCCAGCATAACCGGATTAATATCAAATAATAATTCAATCACATCCGATTATGTCACATACAGACTGCATAACTACAGCTATTATAACGGCGACATATCTGCCGGTATTTCAAATATTGACATTGCCGATGCAATGCAGTGGCTAATAACAGGCGAAAAAACGGTCGATGAAATCACTAAAAAATATGCGGGTAAAGATGAACTGCTTCATCTTGCGGCATACGCGATTGATAATCGTATTAACAACTGTATCAGTAAAAACGGCACCGCGGCCAGCTGTTTTGTAAAATGGCGCGACAATAACCCGGAAACTTTTAAAAAAATCTCAACCGAGATTCTGAAATACACAACCCCACTAAGCGCAGCCGATGCCAACATTCGTACGGCCAATGACACACAGATTAAGTTTATCATAGACAACGACGGCACCATAACCGGCGCAACCATTGTCAAAGACGGAACAGAAACTGATTATAAAAATTGGACAATCATAAAAACAGGCGAACATCCCCTAACCGTTGAAAAAATGCAGTACCTTTCCGAAGGCAAGAATATGGGATTGACGTATTCAGACTTTGGAACATATTATATTTCAAAAACACAATATGAAAAAGACACGGATGAGCCTACTATAAGCTCCGTCGAGAGTAATGTTCCCTTTGCCGGCGGCTATGACAATCATAAAATAGACACCGTGGATATCGCCACTGATTTAACTTTTTCAGGCCGCGCGGTAGGTAAGGCGGAATCCGATACAAATACAATATACCTTAATGACAGCGCTACACTAAAATTCGAAAAAGAAACAGGTCACAGCACACTAAGCGCAAGCTTTCATAATTGGTATGACATTAAAGTAAAAGACAATGGTGAAATTGAATTCAGCAACTATACCAACGAAAAAGATATGGTAAAGCTGTCTGCACCGGAAAATGCAAACGGTACAATCACGGACACCGGGGCAAAGATGAACGTTGGATATTTCGCACCGGTACCCGCCACCGGAATCCCGACCGAGGCCGCAGGGCTAATCCAATATACGGAAAATGCATCCGGTATAAAAATGGATCTCTCTTTTGGTGCAAAAGAATAAAAAAAGCCGGATTTTATCCGGCTTAAATTTTTGGTAGCGGGAGAGGGAATTCGCCATCGGCCAAGGCCTTGGCGGAACCGCGCAAATTCGCGCAATGCGCGACCGGCATGTTTCCACATGCCTATTTGCTTGTTTGAACCCCCGACACGTGGATTATGATATATTTGACCTAGAACTTAAAAAACGCAGATTGTCGCCACGATTACAAATCCCGTGTATCCGCTGTGTAGACTCGCACATACAATTTCACTTATACCGTTTATATCGCGTGATAGTTTTATCCGCACCCTCAGCTCAGATATATTCCATTTTGAGCTATACACAGATATTCTGCTGGATTAAATCAAACAATTCGTCTAACATCATGGTAAGGAAAGGATTTGGATTGATTGCTGTACCAGCGAGATTGCCGGAGTATTCAGATTGTAAGCCTGTATTAAAATGGGCCGGCGGCAAGGGGCAATTACTGGACCAAATTGAACAAAAATTGCCATTGAAATTGAAAATGGGTGGCATAAAACGCTACATAGAACCCTTTGTTGGTGGCGGTGCCGTATTTTTTGATATCTATAATAATTATCAAATCCAAGAAGCATTTCTGTTTGATGTAAACCCGGAACTGGTCATTCTGTATAATGTGATAAAACGCGATATTGAAAATCTGATACTGGAACTAAACAAGATTCAGACCGAATATCGTTTGACCGATGACACCAAGACTTATTATTACGCCAGACGCGATGAATATAACTCCCTTGATAAAAACATCGATGCAAACACTTATCGGACATCATTTGTTCGCCGGGCGGCGTTGACCATATTCTTGAACCGGACTTGTTTTAATGGTTTGTTCCGTGTAAACAGCAAAAATCAGTTTAATGTGCCAATGGGCAAATATACAAATCCGCGCATTTTGGACGAAGATAATCTGCGCAATGTGTCCGAAGCACTGCAAATTGCGACTATTATGCAATGCGATTTTGCGCGTGCGGCGGACTTTGTGACACCAGACACATTTATATACTATGACCCACCGTATCGCCCAATTCGTGAAACATCATCATTTAATTCGTATGCGGTTGGCGATTTTGACGATGATGAGCAGATACGTCTGAAAACCATATTTGATAAATGCCATCATGCCGGCGCATTGCAGATGCTAAGTAATTCAGACCCAACGAATTATGCCGACGACCCATTTTTTGACGATTTATACCGTGATTATAATATAAATCGTATCCTGGCCAAGCGCATGATAAATGCCAAGGCAGACGGCCGCGGTGAAATTCACGAGTTGTTGATTACGAATTATGACTAAAAAGCAATATCGTCTTTATTGTGCCGATTGCCTAGAAAAATTGGCAGAAATCCCAGAAAATACATTTGATATGATTTTTGCAGACCCACCGTATCTACTGTCCAATGGCGGTATTACATGTCAAAATGGTTGCGTGGTTTCTGTGAACAAAGGCGACTGGGACAAATCGCATGGCCTAAGCGAAGATTTTGAGTTTCATAAGAAATGGCTTTGCGCATGTCATCGTGTACTGAAGCCAAATGGAACCTTGTGGGTCAGCGGTACATATCACAGTATATATTCATGTGGCTTTGCAATGCAGTTGCTGGGGTTTCATATATTGAATGACATTGCATGGTTTAAGCCGAATGCCAGCCCGAATATGTCATGCCGCTATTTCACCGCCAGTCATGAAACGCTGTTGTGGGCGCGAAAGTCAAAAAATGCAAAACACACGTTTAATTATGAGGCAATGAAAAACGGTTCTTTCCCAAAGGATTTTATAAAAAAGCCTGATTGCCAAATGCGCAGCGTCTGGGCAATCGGAACGCCGACCAAGTCTGAAAAGATATATGGCAAGCACCCGACCCAGAAACCCGTTGAATTATTGGAACGTATCGTTCTGCCATCTACGAATCCGGGCGATTTGATTTTGGATCCCTTTATGGGCAGTGGCACAACCGGTGTCGCGGCACTTAAACACAGACGGCGATTTGTCGGCATAGAAATGGAATCACAATATGTTGAATTGGCTGAAAAAAGATTATATGATGCATCTGAAAAGAAGGATAAAAAATGAAGGCAAATGGGATTGGTGGTGCAAACACGAAAACAGGGTTAGTCTTTGAAGGCAAGACAGATTTGCGTACTTTTTTGTGTTCTCAACCCGGATATAGCTGTGTGGATAACAAACATGGCTGGGTCACTGTTTTGTATAACGGCGAAGATGTCGCATCCATTTTCAAGAAAACAGCCTTGTATAAATTTTTAGAATATCGCGGAATTGACTGGCGTTCTATTTTATCCAAACGTCTGTTACCGGACGATTCCATATATGTCGTCATCAACAACACGTTCTTTATAATTGAATGTAAGTTCCAACAGGTTGCAGGCTCTGTGGATGAAAAACTGCAAACCTGCGATTTTAAGAAAAAGCAATACAAGAAACTTTTGGCTCAGTTGAATATGGAGGTGGAATATATCTACCTGCTCAGCGACTGGTTCAAACAACCGTGCTATCAAGATGTATTGGATTACATCGTTTCGGTGGGCTGTTCATACTATTTTGAATATATCCCATTGCAAAAATTCGGATTGCCAGTACCAGAATAAAATAGATATTGAAATATAAATGCCCCATTCAAGGGGCGTTTACATATAAGATATAAAATTTATTCTTTATAAAAATTGGTTAATTGTTTGTGTTTGTCGACACGTATTCTTGGTTTTGTTGCTCGTTAACTTCGTGTTTTTGTGTATTATAATCCAATTTGTATACACCTTTTTTGCCGTCAACTGGCACAATCGGCGCATTCTTATCTCGACCAAGTTTATATATTTTATTCTGCATTTGGAATTTTAGCATTTTTGGACGTCCTTGTCCAACTGTGTATTTTCTGTAATAAGCCACCGTTAATTCGTTTACACTTAATTCGCGTCCTGCAATGCGAAATAATTCTATTATTTCCTTTGTTACTTCGTCGGTTTTTATATCACCCAAATCTTCTTTTATATCAGTAAGGTCGAACAGATCAAATATATCCTTCATGTTATCCCCCTGTGTTGTTTCTTGCAATAGGTTACAGCAAAAAAATAATAAAATCAAGCAAAAACATCTTGTAAAAAAATCACAACGCATTACAAACGTACAACTAAACGCAAAAATATCGCACGATTTATAACATTTTTCTTGAAATGTGAAAAATATCAATTATAATAAGTTTGTCGATTGGAAGGACATTTCTGAGAGACCACGAAAAAACCCGAAAAAATCACGAATAATTTTTTCGGGTCAGCTGAAAACACCAGCTAGTTGGACACTAGTATTATAAACCAATCTTTATTCGGTTTCAAGGTGTTTTTGGCTTAAGTGAGCCGTCGCAACCGAAGCGAATAAAGGAGGTGAATATATAGTGGTATTACCGCAAATTGTTGCGGACATTCTGAGATACATCGGTGTAAGTCCGAATTCTCGTTGGTATGTAGGAATAGCTACAAATCCGCGAGATCGACTGTTTAACCAGCACAACGTTAGCGAAACTAACGGCCGTTGGATATACCGCGATGCTGGAACCGAACAGAATGCTCGTGATACAGAAGCTTACCTTTTGCGACATTATTCGTTTAAAGGTGGTGTTGGTGGTGGTTCTCGTCCGTGTAGTGTATACGCGTACGAAATTACATCATCTACCGTCGAGTAACTAAAAAAGTCCCGTGGTAGTCGTGTACCACGGATTTTTTTGTTCTTGCGGTCATAATGTCATGAACTACTAAGTGGCTGCTGTACTTGTCACTTTTATATATATTTCGTGTAGACAGCCGTGTAACCGCTGTGTAGACAATTTATAAAAACATGGATTTTTGCAAAAATTCGTAAAAATAAAAAATCCCGGAAATCAGGGAAATTTTGGTAGCGGGAGAGGGACTTGAACCCCCGACACGTGGATTATGATTCCACTGCTCTAACCAGCTGAGCTATCCCGCCAACGCCCCCCGATTATAACAGAGAAATTTCCGATTGCAAGGCAAAAGCGCATACCTATAAAAATATGAATTCGTTCATATTTTAAATTATTATTATATTTAATAAAATTGTATTGCAGCCAAAACGAAAATAGTATATATTTCCTCTTATGAAAAAAATTGCGCTTGTTTTAGTATTGTTATTTGCCGCAAATGCGGCGAATGCCGAATGGAATCCGTTTTTTGGCAACGCCCAAAATCAAATCGTCGTAAATGTCGGCCAGGGTGTAAACAGTGGCTTTCTTATCCCGCCACCGTCACAGTTCGTGCCGTTTTACATGCTGCCTAATATTCAGTATTCGCAGCCGACAACATTCTTTGGCATGCCGGCGCGTCAATCGTTGAACTTTGGTGAAACGGTCGGAATGGGTAAAAAATACGGCTGGGATTGGATATCGCTGTCGATTCCAATGCTGTGGGCATCGGGTGATGTTGCGCTGCTGCATGGGGAAAATTGGTACTATGCGACCGGCGTTGGTGTCGGATTCCAGGCAAAGGAAAACGACCGCTTAGGTGCGAAACTGGTGTTCCAGTTTAAAATATCCGGCGGCTATCGCTTTAACGAGCGTTGGGGCGGCGAAATATTTGTTCAGCATTTCTCGAACGGCAACACGGCCGAGGAAAATCATTCCTACGCATTTTATGGCCTGGGCGTGTCGTATAATTTCTAATATTTGAGCCGCCAAATTTTGGCGGCCTTTTCTTTTTTATATAGCAGCGGCTAACTTACCATTCAATTGGCGTGGCGCCATGGGATACCAGATATTCATTCGCACGCGAAAAATGATGATTTCCAAAGAATCCCCTATGCGCCGACAATGGAGATGGATGCACAGACTTTAACACCAGGTTATTTTGCGGGTTTACAAATTCCGCCTTGCGCTGGGCATAACTGCCCCAGAGCATGTAAACAATATTTTCACGTTCGGCAACCTTGCGAATAACAGCGTCTGTAAACTGCTCCCACCCCTTGCCCACGTGGGATGCGGCCGCATGGGCGCGCACCGTCAGCGTCGCATTCAGCATTAGCACACCCTGGGCCGCCCAGTGCGTTAAATCCCCCCTTGTAACGGACGGATGCCCCAAATCGTTTTCAATCTCTTTATAAATATTTACCAGCGACGGCGGCACGGGCGTCGGCGGCAGAACAGAAAAGCACAGCCCGTGCGCCTGGCCCGGTTCATGATATGGGTCCTGACCAATCATTACAACCTTTACCTTGTCCAGCGGGCACAGATTAAACGCGTTAAATATATTTGCGGGCGCGGGAAAAATCTTTTTCCCAGACAGATATTCACCACGAACAAAATCGGTAAGACGAACGAAGTAATCCTTTTCAAACTCCGAACTAAGTGCCTCTTTCCATGTCTGTTCTATTTTTACATTCATGATAAATCCTTTATCAGTCCCGTTTGACAGCTTTTCCACAACACCACATCGATATATCCGCGCGGACACTTAGTCGCCGCACACAGCGCACCAAACATATCATCACACGCGCGCCGCACATCCGGGTCGAGCTTACCATTGTCTATCTTTTCGCGCAGCCCCCTGTCCCCGGCATAAATTACGCCCAAACGCTGAATCCAGATGTCGTATTTCACCACATCCTCGCCCAGGTTGCGCGCCAGATGATTTGCCGTAATTTTCCCAATATGCGGCAATTTCGATAGATATGAAATACGCGCATCCGTGTCGGGCAACTGATAATAATCCCGACAGAAATCATCACGCCCGTTCCATATTTTGCATATCGCGTTTATCTTGTTCTTGTTATTAAATAACCGCAGCAGCGAATCAAAATCGGCCCCATTCTCAGAAATGGCGGCCATTATTTTTGCATGTATTTTCTTGGCTGTTTTTTGGGAAAATCCCCCCGCCAAAATCACATAGGCACAGTGCGTTGCAAATTCATCCGGGCTGCAGATATGACGCTGTGACAGGTTTGCCTTTATTTCATCAAAGCTTTGTGCATCGGAATCCATTCCCATATCACGCAGTTGTTTATCAAGCAAAAAGAACCAATCCGCCGTGAACATTTTTATCCGTTTTGCTTTGCCTGTGCCAATATATCGGCAATATTCGGAGCGACTTGTTCTTTCTTTTCCATTGCCATTTTTTTCAACAGCAGCGCCTTGCCCGCCTTCAGGGCATCAACGTTTTTCCCCAGAATTTTATCAAGTTCCGCAATGCGTTCTTTCTTTATCGCAATCTCTTGCGGGGAAAAACGTTCGGGGTGCGACACCTCGTAAACCAAGCGGCCGCGTTCAGAGTACAAATCCTCGTTCTCAATATTTGTCTTACCCGATTCCCCATTCAAATATGTCACGCTTGCATCTGCGTTTACAACAAAGTCTTTCCCCTCTTCCATGATAATTACCCCTTATACGTCCAAATTCGCATCCAGCGCATTTTCAACGATAAAGTCACGACGCGGCTCTACGACATCACCCATCAGCATGGATACAACCTCGTCCGCCTTGGCGGCATCGTCAACTTTAACCTGGAACAGGCTGCGGTGGTTCGGGTCCATTGTGGTTTCCCACAGCTGTTCCGCATTCATTTCACCCAAACCCTTGTATCGCTGAATCTTTAATCCTGTTTTTGCATATTCAAACGCTGTCTCCAACAGTGCCAGCGCACCCCAGATTTTCTGGGACTTTGCCTTCACGCGCAGCGTTGCAGGCTTGGAAAACGTCTCTATCAGTTCTTCGCGCCCATCCATACGGTGCCAGCCGCGAATTTCCGGCCCATTGATTTTCTCACGCGTTAGCATGTGCGATTCCGTAACACTGCGCAGTGTTCGTGTTATCATAATTCCCGCCGGGTCTGCGGTAACTTTCCAGCCACGTTCAAATTCCAGCTCCTGGGCGTCCAGCATATGCGCCACCGCCGCCAGATTAGCTTCGGATTCATCTTCAAACACACGATTCAGGGCCAACGCCTCAATAAAGCGCAGCGGCATCACATGCGACAGAGACTGCAACGTGTTTCGCATATTCAATATCAGCATCAACAGACGCTTTAAATCAGCACCCGATATCTGGGCACCTTCGGCGGTTTCTATCATTCCGTCCGTCGCCAGTTGCTCCATCAGATAATCATCCATTTCACGCTGGTTCTGCAGATAAATCTGGGTCTTGCCGCGTGTAACGCCATAAAGCGGCGGCTTTGCGACATAGATGTATCCGCGCTCAACCGTTTCGGGCATGTGACGGTAAAAGAACGTCATCAACAGCGTCTGGATATGCTGACCGTCAACGTCAGCATCGGTCATGATAATGATTTTGTGATAACGCATTTTTTCGATATCGAATTCATCCTTGCCGATGCCTGTTCCCATTGCGGAAATCAGCGTCCCGATTGACTGCGATTCCAGCATCTTGTCAAAGCGGACACGCTCAACATTTAAAATCTTTCCGCGCAGCGGCAATATCGCCTGGGTCTTGCGGTCACGTCCCTGCTTTGCCGTACCACCAGCAGAGTCCCCCTCAACAATAAACAGTTCGCACTTTGCGGGGTCACGTTCACTGCATCCCGCCAGCTTGCCGGAGATAATATTCAACTCCGGTCCGTTTTTCTTGCGCGACAGCTCGCGCGCACGGCGTGCCGCCTCGCGGGCGGTTGCGGCCTCTATGATTTTATCTATAATCGATTTTGCAATCGCCGGATTTTCATCCAGATATTCATAGAGCATCTCTGACACTGTACTTTCAACAATTGGGCGGACCTCGCTCGATACCAGCTTGTCCTTGGTCTGGGAACCGAACTTGGGGTCGGGAATCTTTACACTAACAATACTGGTCAGACCTTCTCTAAAGTCTTCACCCGACAGATTCACGTCCTTTTTGTTGGACTTTTCACCAATGTATTTATTTATCGCACGCGTCAGCCCCGCACGGAATCCGGCCAAATGCGTTCCACCGTCACGGTTGGGAATATTGTTAGTAAAACATAGCGATGTTTCCGTATAAGCCGTCGTCCATTGCAGAACCACCTCGATATAAGTATCGCCGGCCTGCTTTATCATCTGTATCGGCTCTTTGTTAAGCAGCTCTTTCGATTTGTCCAGATATGTGGCAAACCCCTTTAAACCGTCCACAGAATGAAATTCGCGCTCTTTCTTGTCCGCCCCGCGCAGGTCTTCTAGTATAATCTTTACATTTGCATTCAGATAAGACTGTTCACGCAGCCAAGTCTCGAGTGTATCAAAGCTAAACTCGGTCCCTGTAAATGTATCGGGCGACGGTTTAAACGTAACCTCGGTCCCGTGTTCAATACCGGATTTGTTTTCAGTAATTTTCATGTCAGTTGTCGGCACACCATCGGCAAATGTCATTGATGCTTCCTTGTCACCGCGCCATACGCGCACCTCCAGCCAGGATGACAGCGCATTTACCACCGACACACCCACACCGTGCAGACCGCCCGACACCTTATACGCGCCGCCGCCTTCGTTATCAAACTTACCCCCCGCGTGCAGCTCGCACATAATCAGTTCCAGTGCACTGCGCCCTGTTTCATGGTTGATATCAAACGGCATACCGCGCCCGTTATCGCGGATTGTGCACGACCCGTCCGGGTTAAGAGATACAAAGACCGTATCGGCATAACCGGCCATTGCCTCGTCGATAGAGTTGTTAACCACTTCATATATCATGTGGTGCAGACCACTGCCCCCCTCACCCACGTCGCCTATATACATTCCGGGGCGTTTTTTTACAGCCTCCAGACCTTTTAGAACCTTAATTGAATCACCGGTATATTCGTTGGTAACAGCCATTTAAATTCCTTTCTTTTTTCTAGGCAAACAATAGCAATTTCTGCTATAATTAGCAAGGAAAAAGGGGATTATTTGCCATGAAGTTCAAGTTGCTGTATTTTGGAGAAATCTTAATAAACCCAAAGAAACGGGCCCAGCATATATCCGATATCCGGATGCAGTTTCATCCACAGTTAAAAAAGCTGGTCGAGCATCAACCCTGGACCAACATGACAAAGTTCATGCAGCCCGGCGCCACAAAAAGCCCGATAACAACACGTCATATCGGTGGCATTGACTGGAACCCGATTATTACACCGAACTTAAAGCTGATTGCGGAGCTAGATATCCAAATGCTGCACCCGGAAATTGTTGGTCTGGCGCGCTCTGACATAGACAACCGCATAAAAACATTGCTAGACGGCCTGCGGGCACCACAAAACGAACATGAAATCGGGGCAAACACGCCGCGCGATATCGGCCCGATTTATACGCTATTGGATGACGACCATCTGGTAACAAAACTATCCATTAACACCAGCCACCTGCTGTCAACCAACATGTTCGACCCAAACACGGTGCGCACACCCGACACGCTGTTTATGATGATTGATGTAAATGTCCGCGTGGTAGAGGGAAACTTAGAAAACCTGCCGTTTATGGTATAAATAACACTTAGCGCCCCCCGGGGCGCTTTTTTTATTACCCACTTGCACCGCGCTACTTTTATGTTATAATTCATACGTATTGGACGGTTGTCCGGTATGGGGTGTCATAACCTCTGAAAACATTTACTCCAACACGGTTGGAGGGTCGCGATATATCCAAATAAGCGACACTATCGTTTTCGTAGTTATGAACCTCCAACCATCTGATTTTTTCCGATGGTTTTTATCTTATACAAAAGGGGCCCCCATGGCACGACAGGCAACACGGGCGGAACTGGCCACCGCCGTTATTGATTTATATACAGAATTAACACAGATAAAGGCAATACTGACCTATCTGATAAAAGATGAATCAAACGAAAAACTAAAACAATACATTAAACAAAATGCGGTCCATTAAAACCCATTTCATGAATTTTCTTATCACGACGCGCAATCTCCGCCTGGACCAGGGGGCCGTACTTTATCTCTATCGCAAAAATGCGCCCACAAATACGTTCGGCCGTATTAAATAATTTCGCACGTGTTGCTTTTTTTACCATTATATTTCCCCATATAAATAAAAAAAGCCGCCAAAACAAGGCGGCCGGGGTGTTAGAACAATCGCAACAGACGACCCCGCATGTCTTTCGGTTGCCCGTATTATATACACATGCAGCACCCCGGCATTTCCACGTGCGCGAGGTATAACGGTGCAACGCACCGCAATACGTTTATATTTCGATGCGTTACCGCACCGCCGTTGCGGGTGTTCTAAGCCCGGAATCCACATCCCTGCGAATTCATTTATAATCTTATCACATAAAATCCCTAAAATCAAGGAAGTGCCCCGGTCTTTGTATGAGAAGGCGCACGACCGGGGCATGAAAACATTCATGCATTACCCTTGCATAAAAAAAGACCGCCAGACATATAGGGCGGTTGGAAGGTGGAAATCATGCAAAAATTCATGCCCGGTTATTCAATATATTCGCCGGCCTCCAACCAAAGTGGAGCGGAGCATGTAACGCCTGCGCAAGCGATTTTTGTCGCGAGATTTCCACACTCGCATAATAGGACCCCCTATTACAAACAGTATTATATATCATTTTGATGAACATGCCAAGAATATATTCCTACAAAGACTATGTCAGTGCGGCTGTTATCTGGTCCTGCATCTGGAACGTCCCCAGAACAACCCACGCAATTATCAGCGATACCAGCATAATTCCAATGCTGTTTAGCGTGCTGGATATGGCCTCCATCCGGCGTACGGAATCATCCAAATAGTCATTGGCAACACGCGACAGGTTTTGGTCAAAACCGTTCATATCGGCATATATCGCCAAATCACCAATGATTTCATCATTCGGGAAATCCAGCCCCGTATTAGCCAACGCCACCCCCAGATTGTCACCATTTGCAATATAGCGCAGCGCGGCGCTTAAAACCCCGCGCAGATATCTGTTGCCATTATCGGCCAGCATACGCATCGCATCGGGGACGGTCATTCCCGCCGCCACCATTGCCGACAACGACATCAGCCACGATACGGAAATACGGATTTTATAAATATTCCATGGCGGCAACTTATCAGCCAGCGCACGCCCCCGCCCGGCCCAGTTTGGCATCGTCATCCATATAACACCTGTCACAACCGCCACCGCAATTACGACCAATATCCAATATTTATGTGCCGCCGCACTTAGCCATATCAGCGATGCCGCCGCACCGCGCCATATTACACCGGCCCCGGCCGCATCCGCCAATGGCGGCACCAGATACAGCCCCACCATAATTATTATCCCAAACGTCAGCGCCATAAGAAACAGCGGATACGCAATCGCAGACGCCATCGCACGACTAATACGGCGCGAACCTTCTACCACACGCCCTATGTTTTCCAGCGCCACCGCCAGATTTGAAATATTACCCGACGTCAGCAACAGTGTTTCTTCCGGCGGCACCCAGCCGCGTGTGGCCTCTGAAAAACTCATACCGCGTTCCAGATTTTTTTGCCATTGTCGCATTACGATTGCAAACGGTTCGCCCGGCTTTCGCCCGCCGCGCGATTCTATCATCTCTATCCGCCCCAGGGCATTCATCAACGTAAATTCATTGCGCAACAACGACGCCAGCTTTCGGCACGTCGCCATACGTTTTGACGTGTTCAAACGAAAAACAATCTTTGCATACAGTTTTTCCAGCCGTTCCATCAATATACCCCCGGCCTATCGAGCAAACCGACCCAACGCTCCAATTCATCCACGCCGATAATCCCCTGCAGCATCAGGGATATGGCCGCCTCTTTCAGTGTTCTGCCGTCCATATTCTCCAGCCAGTAGCGCACTGCGCCATCTGTATCACCCGACAGGGCCAGGCGCAAAAACTCGCTGTTTGTAATAATAATTTCACCGGCCTTTATACGCCCCAGCGTACCGCTGCCGCCACACTTTTCACAGCCCGCCCCGCGTATAAACACCTGACGCAGGCCCAGTTCCCCGAACGCATCCATTACGCGTCTATATGCCGGATGCTCTGGATGCTCGGACAGTGGCTGACGACAATCCGGACACAGCTTTTTAAACAACCGCATGGATATCAGGCCACGCATCATTGTTTCTTCTTTTAGCTTAAACCCTTCGACCCCCATATCCAGCAATCGCGTCAACGCCGCCATAGCAGAGTTCGCATGCAACGTCGTCCAAACATTATGACCCGACAGCGCGCCCTTTACCGTTAACTGCGCCGCCGCCAGTGTTCGTATTTCCCCCACCATCAGTGTATCTGGGTCACTGCGCAATGCCGCCGCCAATGCTTCTGTAAACTTTTCCTCGCGCTGCTCCTCGTTCATGGCGTTGACCACAGGCATCTGATGTGCGCCAAAAATCTTTTGTTCGGCCGGGTCTTCCACTGTGATTAAATTTATCTCATAGCGCCGCTCTTTCAGCATCAGCGACATATTCCGCACCAGCGTTGTGGATTTACCCGAACTGGTTGGACCGGCAACAACCACCAGTCCCGTCGGGAACGAGCGCAACTGCATCAGCAGCCGCTGTTCATACTCGCCAAATTCCTGGCCTGATTTTATCCCCTCTGACGGATTGTCATAAAGCAGACGCATAACGACATACCGACTGCCGAATGCAATGGGATTAAACTGCATACGTATCGCCAGCACACCCGCCGGCAGATATAAATCCTTGGTCCCGCGCAGGGGTGTTCGCCCGTCTTTCTGGGCGGATTGATATTCATTCTGGGCATAGTTGGCATTTGAAATATCAGCCGATGCAAACGCCGCACGAACAAATGATTCCCCCCATCCGGAATTATATTCCAGCACAGGCTGCATACTGCCGTCTATGCGGAAATAAATTGTGGTCTGGTCTGCAACCTCTATATGAATATCAGATACTTTATGTGCGGCGGCACGTGCAACGATATCGACAAAATCCTTTTGCATCTGGTTGTCGTAATCAGTGCGTCCCCGCCCGTCACCGGCCCGCCCCTCGTACGTCTTGTATATGGTAGAAAGCAGCCCCAAATCAGAATAAAAAGGGATATGTGCCCGCCGGCCACGATGTGCCAACAAATCAATAAACGCCAGCACACGCCCGTCATACCTGTGGGTACGGGAAATAATCAGTTCACCCCCGGAAAAGTATGCAATAAGACTCTGTGTATCCTTTGATAATTCAAATTCGCCACCGGCCGCCGTTAACAATCGGTTTGAATTTGAAAACAGATAATCAACGATATCTTTATTAGTGGCGTTTTCCAAACCCGCCGGCACAGACGGCGTTGTTGAAAAAGGATTTAAAATATTTTTGTCACTGGTCGCCATTTTCACATCCGGAATTATTTTCAGCGATTTCCGCCAATATTCAATGTTTGACTTTTTCCGTCTTTTACAAACACAACCCCGTCATCGAGTGATATGGACTTTACCGAAAAACCGTCCAGCACGGAACCGACGCGAATGCGTTTTGTTTGACCGGTATCAAGCGCTTCGACCGTCGCCTGCAGCTGCGACCCGGCCCCTATTACATTTATCAGGCGAAAGTTTTCGGCGATTGTTCCCGTTTCTTTTTCTTCTGTCACACGCGCCGACGCAGATGTGGCGGCACTGGCCGGGGCGGATGCTGCCGCCTCCAAAGACGCCTTTTCACGTTCCAGTTTGGCGGCTTCTGCCTCCAGCTTGGCTTTTTCCGTTTCCAGTTCCTGTTGGGCGGCCTCGGCCCGGCCCGATAGGGTATCTATTTCCATATGCAGCTTTATCTTTTCCGCCGCCAGCCGGTCCAGTTCCAAATCCAACTGGGCACGTTCCTTTTCCAGCTGCATTAAAACCTTTTCCTGTTCCAGGTCTGTAATCTGCTGAAACAAACTGCCTTCAACCTTATAATCGGCAACGGCCTGGGCACTGCGCTGGTCCATTTCGGCATCTATATCAGTATCCGCCGCCGCACGTGCCGTACCACAAACCAACAGGGCAAAAACTGCCGACATATACCAGATTTTTTTATTTTGCATATATTATCACCTCATAGTTCCAGATGCGTCGCCCCGCATCCCACGCACAGCGCGTCATATATACGCCGCCGAATTCTTCAAAGATTTCCATAAACTGCATCGGCGTCAGTTTCGAAGACGCGGCAATTTCCACAATATCTACCGATACCGTCTCGACCCCATTAGTTATCGCATCGGCAACAACCCCTATTTCGGCATCATCATCGATTGATTGAAACAAACTATATACATCGCGAACTATCGTTGCCGCATCACGTTCATCACGGGATGCAACCGGTGCCAACTGCGGCAGGCGCGCCCGCACATTCAGCGAATCTTCCGATATTTCACGAACAAATGCACCCGGCATCAGGTCACCCGCGATATCATAAAAATCCGTCAAAGTTCCAAATCCACGACGAAATTCTGCATCTGCGTATTCCTCGCCACATTCGGCCGATGTCTGATTCCAACCGGCAACCGGCTGCATCAAAAAGCCGATGGCACGATAACATGTTTCCGCACGCGCCATTGGTGCCGGCAAATAATCATAGGGCATCCGCAGGGGCTCTACCGCCGGTTTTTTTTCTATTTCAAATACCGCGTCCAGTTCTTTGTTTTTTTCATCTATTCTGCGCTTATACTCGGCCGCCAATTCCGGATTTATCGTCGATACCTGGGGGCGTGGCGACATCATTTGCGCAATAGGACCACGAAATATATAAATCAGCCCCAGCACAAACAGCGCCAACAGCGCCACCGATGCCAAGCCCATTTTTATACGGCTGATATGACGCAATATGGCCGGTGCGCGTCCGGTAATCACATCGGACAGCGCGCGCTCCACCGCGCGGGGCATAGACCATGCACTGGGTGCGAATAATGCGGACCAATCCGGAATCTGGGCTAGGCGCAAATACTCTGCACGCGCCGCCGCCTCAGAATCAAATAAAACATCGTTTAGTATTATTCCATTACGCACCGCAACCAGGTAATACATCTGGCCCGCCCGAAAAACACCCAGGAACGAAGAATACTCCGTCATTGTGTCCATAATTTCGGCGGCCGCACTGTGCATACCACGACGATGCCCCATCTGTCGCGCCCCAAGTCCAACCATTGCGCGATAGTCAACAAAAAGATTTAATTTACCGTTAATTGAACGTGACAGATTACGCGCATAATTGCGCGCAAAAAAGCCACTGGCGATTGGCTGCCAAAACAGCCCCGTGGCATATTTTTTCCTATCAACGGTTATTACTTGATTTATCAAACTCTCTCCCGGATATCCTTGTTTATGATTATAACATAAAATCAAGGTACATGGCAAACACAGAATAAAAAAATCACCCGCTGTTTTCTTAAGGCGGGTGATTTTCTTTCAAGCATCGGTTTTATCTGCATTCGCCATAAACACCGTTTGCCCCACATGTTGTCGTTACAACATCAACCGGATAAGCGATTGTTGCCGCGCCGCCATTCCTGGCGGTACGAACACTGCGCGGATGCGGACAGTCATAAACATTTGCAACCAAAACGAAAGAGCGTTCCGGCCCAAAAATCACCCATTCATTCGGGCGTGTGCGCGAACTGGTTATCCAATAAGCATTACCGGGGCGCGCCTGGTCTGCGATACGATTTTCCAAATAACGGCGCGCATCATCGGCATCATAGACCGACACCTCCGACTCCAGCTTGTAAAGAAACGTGCAACCAATCGGTTCCGCATCCAGCTGGGTTAAAAATTCACTGCCGTTTTCATTTTTTATCATACCGCCGCACGCACATAACGACGCCAGTCCAAAAACAGCCAACAATTTTTTCATCATAAAATCCTTTTTATACGTCCGTCCGTTTTATTTTATTCAACATCAATTATATCATAATTGCGCGGGTCGCTGAACAACTTTTTAAGAACAATATTGTTCATTGCATGACTGCCCTTATATGATACCAGATTACCAGCAATCATCCCGCCGGCTGTCGCCATATCACCCACGGCGTCTATTATTTTATGACGCACAAACTCGTCCGGCCATATCAGCGGATTCAGCGTTCCGTCCCCCGCATCGTTTAGTGCAATTACATTAGTTTCATCCGCACCGCGTCCCATACCGCGCGCCTTTAAATATTCCCATTCTGAATATTTCCCGAACGTCCGGGCACGTGCAATATTTGTAATAAAATCAGCAACCGATTTTTTTGTCCCGTCAAAGCGGTATTTATAAGTCTGGGCACCTATTATTTTTTCCCTATATACCAATGTCGCCTTTATATCCAAGGCCATTGCGTCATTAGGGCTTAGGCTGACATAGCCATCGGCACGACGCCCCGAAATCAAATCAAAAAACCATAGCTTTAAACGCATACCCATGGGCAGCGCTTTGCGAACATCGCTCGCCTTTGCGACAACCGTGCGCCGTACAATAATCTTTTTCATTTTGCCCGATGTAACACCGGCTTTTTCAAAAGCCTCTATAAACAAAGCCGCACTGCCGTCCAGAATTGGCGTCTCGGGCCCGTCAATTTCAACCAGCGCACTGTCCACGCCCGCCATAAATAATGCCGCCATTAAATGCTCAACCGTCTGAACATGGGCACCAGATGGCGAACCAACGGTTGTATTACGCATCTTTGTATCACCCACATTATCAAAACGCGCCGCAATTAGTTCGCTTTTTGGTATATCACTGCGAATGAAAAATATTCCGCGTTTATCGGCGGGACGTACAACGACATTTACCGGGCACCCCGAATGTATTCCGCGACCGGATAATCTAACTTCTTTTTTTAGTGTTGGCATCCCAGCTTCTCCTTTAACCAATCATAAAAACCGTTTTCTATAACCGTGCTCAGCTCGGCATATTTAATATCTTTGCGGGCCGCGAGCGGCAGACGAACCCAATCTTTTTCTGTCGTAATCAGCTTTGCCTTGCGGCGAGCCGCCGCCTTGGCCAAACGCTCTATATCTTCATCCGTATATTGATAATGGTCGGCAAAACTTTTTTTATAAACAACATTTGTCAGCGCTGTGAAAAACTTCTTTGGATACCCTATACCGGCAAACGCCGCCAGACGCGTTTTCTTATCGTATGGCGAATGTGTTTCATTATGCGCATAAAATACCGGCACACCCACAGGCAGCTTCAACCGCCGTGCACGCGCACCGTCCGCCTTAATGATTATTATCGCATCCGCCCGACGGGCCGCACGCATTGGCTCGCGCAGGGGACCGGCCGGTAACACAAAACCATTCCCCGCCCCCAGACGCTCATCAAAAACCAAGATGGAAATATCCTTGCTTATACGCGGATTTTGAAAGCCGTCATCCATAACAATGGGGCTCGTGTCATTTTGCGCATTTAATAACACAATATTGCTTTTTCTGTCACCGGTATGAACCTGGATACCATGCCGGCTCAGCATCAAAGCCTCGTCGCCTATGTTTCCGGTCTTGGCGCCCTTTTTATAACCGCGCATAACAACCGGCGCCCCCAGATGCAATGCTATCTCACGAACAATCGGCGTCTTGCCCACACCGCCAGCAAAAATATTGCCAACACATACAACCGGACGACGCGATTTATAAGCGCCAATCTTACGAACACCATAAACCAGACGCGATACCATATAATAAACAACCGACAACGGCCATAAAACAAATGACAGGGGCGTCTTTCTTAAAAACCACCATGGTGTTTTCATTGTATTACCTACTATTTTGCACCGCGCTTAGACTTCTTTTTTGCCGCTTTGCGGGCGGCTTTTTCTGCACGCATTGCATCCTTGAAACGACGCGCGGTTAAATCCTGCTCTGCGGGGGCCAATCCGAATTCTTTATCCATTTCCCGCATTTGACGCACCATATAATCTTCCAAGTTTTTCCGCGCCGCCTCAAAATCTTCATCCGTTGCCTTTCTGTCTATAAAGACCGGATTACCAACGTTACAAGTAATTTTACTAAAAGGCAACGCGACCAAATACCTGTCCCAGCGTTTTTGCAATCTTGCCCTTGATGCGGAAAAGCATACCGGAATAATGGGCGCCCCACTCATCTTTGCAAAATAAAGGGCCCCGTCTTGAACCCGCAGCGACGGCCCACCAGGCCCGTCAGGCGAAATGCAAACGGAATAGCCGCCCTGACGTAAAACACGAACACCTTGACGCAACACAGAAATCCCGCCATCAGAAGTACTTCCATAAATGGAGCGCAGACCGAATAAATTCTGCAATTTTGCCATCATTCGACCGTCTTTATGACGACTGGCGACTGCATAAGAACGCATTCCACGCATGCACACAATCGGCGACAGCATCATGCTGCGCCCATGCCAAAAAACAAAAATAGCTGGTTTTCTGCGATATTTACGAAAAACTTCTATATTTTTTATGCGCAAACGTGATGTAAAATAAACAAACCAAATAGACGCCGCCATTAACAAAGCGATAATCCACTGAAATATAGGCAGTCTTAAAATAGGCTCCCAAAATCCCTTCCAAACTTTTCTAAATGTAATTTCCATATTATATTGCCTTATGTATAAATCTGTAAGATATTAGCAGTAAAAAAATGATAATTCAAGAAACTATAGGCATTTAGTCACATGAGCCCACAGGACAAAAAACTATAGATTTTTATATAATTTTCGCGTTATAGTTGTATTAACACCTAAAAAACCAAACCAATTTGGAAAACATTCATTTTTTAATTGAC
>WSMU01000041.1 GCA_013316395.1 Alphaproteobacteria bacterium
AAATACAACCAACGCCCCGACTTTTAGCACCAGGCTTAGCGGGGCCGGAACATCACGCTCTGCAAAGTTACCGGTCAGTTCCCCGTTATACGCGACCTCGGGCGCGGCAATCTGGGCCAGGCGCGCGGCATTTATTCGTTCGGCAACGGCGCGAAACGGCGTAATTAACACCGCATTTTCACGGCGCGTGGCATCATCTATTCTGCAATCGTTAAAAAACGCAAGAGCATTTGTATCACCGGCACGCAATCTGGTCAGGTTTTCCAACAATGCCGTATCATTTTGGCGATAGACCAAATCAAAATCATATTTTATGAAACCGGCCCGCTTGAACACATTGCTGTCAAAGAAATAAGCGTTTTCGTATCCATAATTCTGGGCATACAGGCCGGCCGCATCACGTGTTATAACAGGTGGCAGTTGAAAACGAGGTCGGCGCATATCGCCAATTTCCGCTGTCGCTGGGGTATGCAATGACAATACATAAGGCCCAGGGAAAAACGCTGGATGCGGTTGTGGTGGATATATCGCGCGGGGCCTTTGCCCACGGCCAGGCCTATGTTGCACTGTCGCGGACCCGTCGTGCCGCCGATATTCATATCGCCGCGGCGCTGCGTCCGCGTGATGTTATTTTTGACCCGCGTGTTCTTGATTTTGTGAATTCATCAAACTAGTTTTGCTTTGATTTAACAACTGACAGTTTTTTGCCGATAATACCTGGCCGCCGGTAACCAGAAAATGGTCGTATAACTCAATCTCTAGCGGGGCCAGCATATCGCGCGTAATTGTTGTAATCTCTATATCCGGTGTGGAAAAGGGCACGCCTGCCGTCGGGTGGTTGTGCAGCATTACAATACTGCGGGCGTTTATATCCAGCGCGCGTCGCACTATCTCGCGCGGGTATACCGCCGCCCAGTTTATTGTACCGACGCTATGCGTGTCATCCCGCAGCAGGCGTTTTTCATCATCCAGGTACAGAACATGAAATTCTTCTATTGTTTTGCCGCCCAGCAGTGTCAGGCAATAGTTAATCAATGTAGTGTTTGTATGGAAAATAGGGCGCTTGTCCAAGTGTTCACGATATTCGGCCAGCATGGCATGGCGAATTGCTTTTAAAAATATGGCCGTATTGCGCCCCAGACCCGGGAACTCCATAAGTGTGGCCATGGGCAGGCTGCAAATCTGGTGCAGGCCGCTGTACTTGTTTATCAACCCACGCGCCAGGGGGCGTACATCGCGTCGCGGGATTACAAACGACAATAACAGCTCCAGAAATTCATAGTCTGTTATTTTGTCGTCCAAAAACTTCTGGCGCAGTCTTTCGCGGTGACCGCTGTGAAAGGTCATATCCGATGACGCCATTGTTTTCTCCCTGGATTTTAAAGATTATAATGCGCGGCTCATTAAGATTGCATCAACGCCATCATAATACTTTGGGCGTATGCCGATTTCTGAAAAGCCGGCACTCTGATACAGGCCAAGTGCCGCTGTATTATCGCGCGCAACTTCTAAAAACAGATTTTTTGCGCCGCGCTGTTGTGCATCGCGGGCCGCGATTTCCAGCATTGCCGCCGCAATGCCCGCACGCCGTGCTGTTGGGGCTACGCCTATGCTGATTATCTCTGCTTCGTCTGCGACAACGCGATATACGATAAAGCCATTTTGGCTGGCGATAATATCGCAGCCAGACTTTTTTAAATCATCAAAATCACTGGCGTGCCATGGCTTGTGCGGAAAGCACTCGGCATGCAGTTTTTCTAGCTGTTGCAGCATTGGTGGGCCTCTTCTGCGTAACTGGGGCGTAGATACATCGGGACGGCCGGCTCTATATTGCCGGCGGCCAGCTTTGCGCGGACGATTTTATCGCCGTATGTCAAATCAAATGGCAAATGCCCAACCGTGCGCGGACATTCCATTTGGCGTGTTTCCACTTCGTCAATCGTCATTGTTTGCGGTTCTGTTTTAGGTGATGCGACAAAAAAGTCGCCACGCCCAGATTCTATTGCGACAAACGCATCCGGTGTCGCCGCCAAATATAATTCAAATGCGTTTATTCCAACCACCGGAATATTTAACCCCATCCCCAGGCCCTTTGCGTATGCAATGCCCAGGCGTACACCGGTAAAGCTGCCCGGGCCGACAACAATGCCGATTGCCTTCAAATCGCGCCAGGTAATGCCGCATTCTTGAATAAATTTCTCGCATTCCGTCGCCAGGGCCGTTGATTGCTTTTCGGCATTTACGACCTTCTTTGTCGTATATAATGCAAATTCCAGGCCATTGCCCGAAGTGTTGATAAGTAGAATCATTTTGTTTTGGCGTATTTTATGTTAGTTAAGAACGCGGCCAAATGTGCGATACGGCCACTTAACGTATGTGATGAATTTTTGCGTCTGTTTATAGCGCTTATTGTGTATTTTGGCTTTTCGCCTTCAAAATGGGGCAGAATTGTCACGGACTCGATTACATAGTCTTTGGTTATTATTCTGTATGTTTCATTAAAAGCGGTCGGCGTATATAGCGTTATGTCATCTGCCAATATGATTGCTTTTAATAGCTTATATTTTTCAAAAAGCTTCATTTTTATTCCTTTATAAATTTTGTTATGCACCTATGCCGAAGCCAATTCTTTTTGATAATCCGGCAGATTTATGAATGGCCAGCAGCGCGTCAATTTTTTCAGGCGTAAATTCGGTTAGCACGTCATCCCCGTCATGTTCCAGTAATGCACGTCGCAGCATCGCCGTCAGCTCGCGTTGCAGTTGGCGCACGCCTTGCTCAAATGTATAATTGTGAATTATGTGTCTGATTGCATCGTCGTTTATGATGATGTTTTCAATATTCCATCCGGTATCTGTTGCGGCACGCCGTATCAAGTGTTCGCGCGCAATACATACTTTGTCATCTTCTGTATAGCCGGGAACCTCGATAATTTCCATGCGGTCCTTCAGGGCGCTGGATAAATTAAGACTGTTTGCTGTTGCGATAAACAAAACATTAGACAGGTCAAAGTCCACCTCCAGATAATGGTCGCGGAAAGACTTGTTCTGTTCCGGGTCCATAATTTCCAGCAGGGCGGCCTCTGGGTCGCCGCGCCAGTCACGGCCCATTTTATCTATCTCGTCCAGAACAATGACCGGGTTATTAGTATGACAGCGCTTCAGGGCATCCATAATGCGTCCCGGCTGAGAACCGATATAGGTTTTACGGTGTCCGCGGAAATGTGACTCGTCCGAAATACCACCCAGGGATATGCGCTGATACTTGCGCCCCAGCGCATCTGCGATTGACCGGCACAGGGATGTTTTGCCAACGCCCGGTGCGCCGACAAAGCACAAAATGCTGCCGCGGTTCGAGCCCGTCTTTTTCATAACGGCAATATGCTCTAATATGCGTTCTTTTATTGCATCCATACCCGAATGCTGATTGTCCAGTGTTTTGCGCGCCGCGGCCAAATCTATTTTCGCAGGGGGCGCTTTAGCCCACGGCATCGCCAACAGTTCGTCCAGATATGTTTTCAGCAGTGCGCCATCGTTTGACGTCGGCGCCAGCGAGCGCATCCGGCGCCATTCTGACATTGCCTTTTCACGTGCCTCTGTCGGCAGGGGGGATTTTTCTATCCGGCGCCGCATATTTTCGGCATCCATTTCTTCGGCATCGTCACCCATTTCTTTTTGGATAGCGCGCATCTTTTCCTGCAGGATTGCCTCGCGGCGCCCGGCCTCCATCTGCTGGTGTATGCGACGATTGATAGAATCTTCTATCTTTGCTGTTTCCGCCATAAGATTTACCTGCTCCAGCAGCAGCACCAGCTTGTCCCGCCAGCTGGCCGCACGCAATACCGCCACCGCGGCATCTGTATCGATGTCCGCCGTTTGGATTACCGCATCAACAAATGCCGGCATAGGATAGTTCTGGATAATATTACGCAGCTTGTCCATTTTAAACTTTCGACTGGACGCCAGCGACTGCAGATTTTCTACAATTCTGTCGCGCAGGGCGATTGTCTGTTCCAATTCTGCATCGTCCACGCACGGAATAGGGGCCACATCTGCGGTAAACAGATTTTTATTAACAGTAATATCATGCAGCGATACAACATCCGTTGTTCGAATAATTGCATGAATTGCCCCGTCGGGCATGCGCAGAACCTGGGCTATATCGCCAATGGTTCCAACGTCATAGATATCCGCCACCTCTGCCGGGTAGTTCCAACTGTGCTGCGCCGCCAGGACCAAACGCCGGTTAGCGTCCATTGCGGCCTCTATACATGCGATTGACATCGGATTGTCAATGTAAACAGGCACAGTCAGGCCCGGATGAACAACCAAATCTCTAAAGGGAAGTACATATTCTTTCATAGCTTACTTAATATAAGGTATTTTTTGAACTTTTCAAGGCAATAAAAAATCCCCGTCTTAGGGGGATTTTCATGTTTTGTTGCAGTGTATTAACGGCGACGATTGTTATAGCCGTTATACTGGGCGCCTGTGCTGCTGCGCTTTGACAGATAGCGGGCCGCAATCAGAACCAGCCATTCCAGTGACAAAGCCCCCAGCCAGCTCAGCTTGCTTTCAATACCCGGGACCCAGCCCAAAATATAAACCAACTGTGCAATAAAGGAAACATACAGGAT
>WSMU01000016.1 GCA_013316395.1 Alphaproteobacteria bacterium
ATCGTTAGTGCAGATGAATAATATCATATATATAAATGCGGCGCAAGAAAAAAATAAATGCAAAAACCACTCTCTAAAAAATGGGAAGGCTGGATGTTAAGAACTACTATTAAAGAATAGCACGACTTATTGGTTATTCGTCGTCATCCAACCATAATGTTAGAGTTTATTATATTCATTATGATTGCTTTAATATGTAGGTTCTTAAGCCTATACCGACAACACATCGATACATAGGTAATTATACATAAGATTTTGTAGGATTTCAATATATTTAAACATCTGAAAAAGTTGCGCGGACGCTAAAAAGCTGATATCATTTGGGCAAAAGGGATTTTTGGTATGCAAAACGAGCTGTTGCGCGAGTTGACTGCGCGCGGATTTATAAATCAGGTGTCTAATATCGATGCGCTGAACGATGCGCTGAATGCGGGCCGGATTGCCGCATATTTGGGGTCGGACCCAACGGCGGATTCACTGCATGTGGGGCACTTGGTGCCTGTGATGATGATGCGGTGGCTGCAAAAATACGGGCATCGACCAATAATGCTGGTCGGTGGCGCAACGGGGCGCATCGGCGACCCGTCGGGCCGTGACAGCGGGCGTCCCATGATGACAGAAGAAGTGCTGGCTCATAATATTGCAGGACTTAAAAAATCTTATTCTAAATTTTTTCGTTTTGGCGACGGTGCGGCCGATGCTATTATGGTTGATAACTATGACTGGATGAAGGGGTATTCGCATCTGGATTTCCTGCGGGATTTTGGTACTGATTTTACCGTGCCGCGCATGTTGTCCATGGAAAGCGTAAAGCGTCGTCTGGAGACGGGAATGACATTTCTGGAGTTTAACTATATGACGTTCCAGGCGGTCGATTTCCTGACGCTTTATAAAGATTATGGCTGTATATTGCAGACATGTGGCGCGGACCAGTGGGGTAACGCCATTATGGGGATAGAGCTGATACGTAAAAAGCTGGGAAAAGAGGCGTTCGTTCTGTCCACATCGCTGATTACCGATTCTAATGGTAAAAAGATTGGGAAATCAGCCGGAAATGCTATCTGGGTGAACGAAGATAAAACATCCCCTTATGAATACTATCAATATTTCCGCAATACGCCGGATGATTTGGTGGAAAAGTTTTTGAAAATATTTACGGAAATCCCATTGTCTGAGATTGAGCGCCTGGCGGCGCTAAAAGGGGCCGAGCTGAACGAGGCTAAGAAGATTTTGGCATATGCCGCGACAGAGATTGCGCATGGTACCGCGGCGGCGGATGCGGCGGCGGATGCGGCGGCGGCGCTGTTCGGTGGCGGGGCCGATATGTCAAATGCACCGTCGGTGGAATTGCCAATGAATGCACCAATGGGGGTTGTGGATTTTCTGTGCGCGGCGGGGCTGTTCCCGTCTAAGTCAGAGGCGCGTCGCATGGTAGAGCAGGGTGGCATCCAAATAGACGGCGTAAAAATAACCGACCCGCGCGCCATGATTGCCCCGGCGTGCGATATTATGGTTCAAAAGGGCAAGAAAACTTTCCTGCGGGTGATGTGTAAATAATGCGGCGCTGGGCGATAATCTTTGCAGCATTTGTAACGATTGCCAGCCCGGCAATGGGGGCCAGTGAACTGGCCAAAATCAATGCCCAGATAAAGCAGACCGAACAGCAGGATAAAAAACTGGCCCAGCAGGTAAAAACATCCGAGCGTGATGTTGCTGCAACGAAAAAGAAGCTGGTCCGGGCCGCCGACCAGGTCAGTACACTGGAAGAGCAGCGCGGCGCCATCGCAAAAAAAATAGCCGAGCTGGACGATAAAATAGAAAAACTGTCGGCGGAAATTGACCGCAACAAAGGCCGCATCGCAGATGCCGCCGCCAGTATTTTATTCGTTGCATCACACCCCAGCTTTGATACTGAAAACATGCGGCAATACGCACTGGTGTCGTCCGTGTTGTCAGGGGCTGCAATCAGCTTTGATGAAGAAATGCGTCGCGCCGAAGAGCAGATAAAAGAGCTTAGCGAGATGCGTGACGCACGCGCGATTGAAAAGGAAAAATTGGACCGAACGGCGAAAAAATATGCCGCTGAAAAGACGCAACTGGACAAACTGTTGCGTCAGCGCGCAGCCCAGAATGAAAAGCTTAAAAATGAACAAATGGCGGTTCGCAAAAAGCTGCGCGATTTGTCCGCGCGTGCGAAAAATATATCCGAACTGTCCGCAGGCGTGGGGAGTTCCAAGATGTTATCCGATGCGCGTTTTTCACGGCGAAAGCTAAATACACCCGTGCGTGGGCGCCTGGTTGTGCGATTTGGCGAGAAGACGGCCCTGGGGCTGAATTCGGACGGATGGCGCATACGTACGCGTGGCGATGCACTGGTTATGGCGCCCGCCGATGGCGAGGTAAAGTTCGCCGACAGCTTTCGCGGATTTGGCAAGGTTATCATTATGTCGCATAAAAACGGATATAATACTGTTATGACAAACCTGGGGCAGATTGATGCAGTGGTCGGCCAGGATGTTCTGGCGGGGGAACCGATTGGACGTATGGACCCGAACAAGCCAGAGATGTATCTGGAGGTACGCCGCGGCAACAAGGCTGTGGACCCGGCCAATATGTTTAAGGAGCCGGACTAAGGCATGCCTCTTGACAAAAAATGCCGTATGTGCTATATTTGTTAGGTAAATAGTTGCGCACGAATAAAAGCCACCGTTTGGATTAGGCAACTGAAAAGACATAAAAAAGGCGGGTTTTCGGGCGCAGAAACAGGAATAAAAACAGCCACCCCAAACGGTGGTTTGGATTAGGCATATATTCCGGGAGGATACAGACATGAAAGACATAGGAAAACTGCCGCATGGGCGCGAAAGTTATGTGTCTTACTATGGTGATTATGTGTTGAAGCGACCGCTGCCGTGGCTGGGGGATGATGCGCGTAATGCATGGCTGGCGAAACAGCACCGGACCAAGGATGCAATTGATTCTATTCGTGCGGTTAATAACCCTATCTATAATGTTCCGCAAATGCATTATATCAATGATGTGGAATACCAGATTCTGGAACAGCGTGCGCAGGGTGTGCCCCTGACCGCACAGTTGTTTAATTCGTTGACACGACGCCAGCAGGTTGAAATCGTATATAGTCTGGCTCATTTTTTAGTCGATATGAACGAATCTCGTCCCGTGAAAGAATGGACGCGTCATAAAATTGCGGACGAGCTGAAGTTTGCACGTCTAGAGAACTTTATAGGCGGGAAAATGGCGCGGTTTTTTACCGACGGCGAAGTGCGATATATGGCCGGTATCCGTGACGAGATCGGGACATTTGAATATGAAACGCGTCCCGTTTGGTCGCACTGTGATTTAAATCCCGGCAATGTGCTGTATGATGCGCGAACCAGCCGCCTGTCCTTTATTGACTTTGCTGAGGCGAACTATCGCTTTGTTTATCGTGATATTTTTTCACCTGTTTCAATGGAGCTGGGGGTTGGGCGTCGCATTTACGATGCTTACAAGGAAATACATAACGACGACCTGTATGATATGCCGGATGCCAATAATCCCAATATTCAGAAAATCATGAAGTTTAGAATGATGACGGTTCTGCTGCGTCGCTTTATAAAGGCCGCCGATGATTTGCGTGTAAATCCCGCCAATGCGAAAAGTGTTGAGAACAATGCTCAAAAAGTTGATTTTATGCGTGATTTAATGGCAAAACTCAAAGAGATAGAAGCAGCGGTTAAGTAAAATAAAGCAAAAAAGGAGCCAGAACATTTCCGGCTCTTTTTTATTTGCGGCGCTGGCGTCCGGCAGCTGCGATTTGCAGCAGACGGTTTTCTATATTATTTTGCGTGCGGCGCATTACTTCCAAGAATATTTGTTCGTAATAGCTCTTTTGATTTTTATTTTTTATCGCATCAATATACATTTCGCGGTCGCCCGGTTCACTGAAAAATATCGGGGTCAAGCCGTTTTGAATTAAGTAGCCATTCATGATTGTGCGGGCGGTGCGCTTGTTAAAATCCGCAAATGGCTGAATCGAAACGATTTCATAATGTATCTGGAGTGCGGTGCGCAGCGGGTCGTTCGACGGTTGAGCCAACGTGTAATATACGTTATCCATGCGTTCATAGATTTCATTGAACTGAGGTACTTCGATATTAAGTGAACTTAAATCCACAGGGCGCGTGCGCATTGCGCCACCTGGGACATCGGTGCCACGACAAATTAGCTGATGTATTGTGCGGACGGTGGCGGCATCAAACGTTTCGTTGTTGTGCAGCAAAATGTAATCCATCGCGCGTGCCAGGCAGTTTTTGCGCATCTTGTTTTCGTTACTGTGAATAAAGTAATCACTTGATTTCGGGCATAATGCCTGATTTTCGCGAATAAGCTGGCTTTTCAAAAATTGAGGATAGGCCAGCCAATATACCGGACTGCTTAGAGTCTCGTATATGTCGCGACTGCTTGTTTGTATTCTTGCTTTTAGTTTTCTCATACTGGCCTCAGTTCTTTATACTAATAATTATAACCCAAAAACAATATTTGTCAATGTTTTTTGTGAAAAACTCACTTGCGACGCTGGCGTTTTTGTTTTAAGCTTTGCTTACAAGTATTTATATATTGCATATATACAGGAAAGGTAAGGGGATAAAATGCTTAAAAAGTTGCTGGTTTTATTGATTATAGCCGCGCCTGTGGCCGGGATTTGCGCACCGGGGACGAAAAACAAAAAGGATGAGCCGGTTGTTCACCTGACGGATGAGCAGATTTATGAAGAACTGAAAAAACTGGCCATGGTGTTTGAAGTTGCTCGTGATAATTTTGTAGAGGAAGCAGACGAGAAAAAAATGCTAGAAGGGGCCATGAATGGCATGCTGGGGGCGCTGGACCCGCATTCTTCGTATCTGTCGGCGGATGACTTTAAGGACTTTAATGATAAATCGCACGGTGAATTTGGCGGCCTGGGCATTCAGATAACAAGCGACCGTGGTGCGGTGCGTGTGATTGCGCCCATTGATGATACACCGGCGGAAAAGGCGGGAATAAAGGCAGGGGATTATATCACCCATATTGATGGCGAGCAGGTGTTTGACCTGACCCTGAATCAGGCGACGCAAAAGATGAAGGGGCGCCCGGGGACAAAGGTTAAGCTGAAGGTAGTGTCCGAAGGGCAGGAACCGCGTGACATAACGCTGAAACGTGCAATTATTAAGGTAAAATCAGTCAAGTACGAAGATAAAAAGCTGGCGGGGGATGAGTCCGAGAATCCGGAAAAAATCGGCTATATAAGAATATCTGATTTTGGTGCGACAACGACCAAGGAGCTGAAAGAGGCGATTGATGCACTGGAAAAGAAGGATGTAATCGGTTACGTTTTGGATGTTCGAAATAATCCGGGTGGGTATTTAACCGCCGCAATAGATGTTTCAGACGCATTCTTGGACGGGGGTGAAATTGTATCTACGCGCGGCAAGGGCAAGGCGGATATAGAACGTAGCTTTGCCAAGCCCGGTGACCGTACAAACGGAAAGCCAATAGTGGTTTTGATAAACCATGGCTCTGCATCGGCATCAGAGATTGTTGCGGGTGCGCTACAGGATAATGGCCGGGCGCTGGTTATGGGCTCACAGTCTTTTGGCAAAGGCAGTGTTCAGCAGCAAAAGCCCCTGGGGGACGGTACGGCAATACATATTACAATTGCGCGTTATTATACGCCTTCGGGTCGCTCTATCCAGAATGAGGGCATAACACCGGATATCGAGGTTTTGCACAGCAAGGTAGAGGTTTTGGAAAAGCGTGAGAGTATGTATTCCGAAGCATCGTTTAAAAATTCTCTTAAAAACGAAACGGCTAAAAAGAAAGCTGATAAGAAATATAAAGACGATGCGGAAGAAAAGGAAGAGCTAACGGATGAGGAAAAGGATGCGCTGGATTATCAGTTGCAGCGTGGAATGGATATGGTTCGTGCCATGGCAAAGCTGAAAACGCGTGTGGTGGTCCCTGTTTCGGTATCCGCAGGAGAAGAGATGACGACCGAGGGCAAGGGGGACAAGCCCGCCAAGGATGACAATATCCGGGCCGAGAATGCAGAGCAGGGTAAAGGCAAAAAATAAACTAAACCGGGGAATTATCCCCGGTTTTTACATGGTTTTTATAGTTACGGTATTTGGGAATATTGTATCGCATGACTTTGGCTAATGGGAAAATATGAACTAACTCTTGCCTTGGACAATTATTGGCGGTATTATTTGCGCGTTATAAATTTTATGGTAAGGAAAAACTATGTCAAAACTGATAGTGGACGGAAACTGGGCGGCAGCTGATGTCGCCTACAGATGCGTTGATTTCGCGGCGATTTATCCGATTACCCCCAGCAGTACTATGGGCGAGTTGGCCGATGAATGGTCGTTTCAGCATAAAAAGAACATCTGGGGGGCAATCCCACAGATAATTGAAATGCAGTCAGAGGCCGGCGCCGCCGGTGCGATGCATGGCGCGCTGCAGATGGGCTCGCTTGCGACAACGTTTACCGCATCACAGGGTTTGCTGCTGATGATTCCAAACATGTACAAGATTGCGGGTGAGCAGACCCCGTTTGTAATGCATGTTGCGGCACGTGCATTGGCAACGCATGCATTGTCTATTTTCGGCGACCACAGTGACGTTATGGCTGTGCGTCAGACAGGCTTTGCAATGCTAAGCAGTCATAATGTTCAGCAGGCCTCAGACATGGCGGCAATCGCGCATGCGGCAACGTTGCGCGCACGTGTGCCGTTCCTTCACTTTTTTGACGGATTTCGTACCAGTCACGAAGAATCACGTCTGACGCGTATCCCGGACGAGGTTTTACATGACATGATTCCGGATTCGTTGGTGTTGGAAAATCGTGCCCGCGGTATGAGCCCGGACAAGCCGACTGTACGTGGTACGGCGCAAAACCCCGATGTTTATTTCCAGGGACGCGAGGCGGCCAATCCTCTCTATATAAAAACACCTGAAATAGTTCAGGAACAAATGGATAAGTTCGCGGAACTGACGGGACGTCGGTATAACCTGGTTGACTATGTCGGTGACCCGAATGCTGAAAATGTAATTGTTGCCATGGGCAGTGCAGTTGATACAATCGAGGAAACCTTGGCGCATTTGCCGGCCGGACTGGGGCTGCTGAAAATTCATTTATATCGTCCGTTCCCGGCGGCGGCATTTATGGCGGCAATGCCCAAGACGGTAAAGCGTATCGCCGTTTTGGACAGAACCAAGGAGCCAGGTGCCCTGGGCGAGCCGTTGTATCAGGATGTAAAAACTATTGTTGGCGACAGCGCCCAAGTGTTCGGCGGTCGCTATGGATTGGGGTCAAAAGAATTTAAGCCGCGCGATGTCAAGGCTGTTTATGAAAATTTGATGCGGGGCGAGTTGAAACATAATTTCACCGTCGGGATAGAGGATGATTTGACAGGCCTGTCGCTGAAAACCGACCCGGCATTCGCAGTAGAAGACCCGAATTTTAAAACCGCGATTTTGTATGGTATCGGTTCAGACGGAACCGTTGGTGCGGTTAAGAACATTGTAAAGATTGTGGGGGAAAATTCCGACCTGTATCCGCAGTCTTATGCCGTATATGATTCAAAAAAATCCGGTGGTTTAACCGCATCGCATGTCCGTTTCTCTGATGCGCCGATAAAGAGCCAGTATTTGATAGAAGTAGCGGATTTCATCAGTGTTTCAAACTTTATGATAGCCCAGCGCTTTGATATTTTCAAGGGGCTGCGTGCGGGTGGTACGGTAATGATAAACACATCCATGGCACCGGATGTGGCGTTTGCAAACCTGCCAAAGGATGCACAGGAACATCTGATAAGAATGCGGGCAAAGGTATATTTCCTGGATGCCAATCGTGCTGCGCGCGAGTTAGGGTTGGGGAATAGAATTAACACGTTTATCATGTTAAACTTCTTTAACTTAACGCATGTAATCGACCCTGCGGTTGCGGCGCAATCGGCCAAAGTTGCAATTGAAAAAACGTATAAGAAAAAAGGCATGGATATCGTAGAAGCCAACTGGGCCGCGGTTGACAGAGCCTCTGAATTCTTGCACGAGTACAAGTTGCCGTCATCCGTTTCTAATTTTGCGCCCGATTTTGTTCCGGCAATGACGTCGGATGCCCCGGCCGAGATTGCGGGTACCCTGGGTGAAATTGCAGCACAGCGCGGTGATGCGATTCCGGTATCCAGATTCCGCGTAGAAGGTGAATTTGGTGCCGGCCAGTATCCGGTTGGTACGGCCAAATATGAAAAGCGTGCGATATCGGAAATGGTTGCAACATGCGATTTGGATAAGTGTATCCAGTGTGGCAAGTGCGCGATGCTGTGCCCGCATGCGGCCATACGAATAAAGGCGATGACCGCGGCCGAGGCGGAAAAGGCGCGTGCCGACGGAATAATCGTTGTTCCGATGAAGACGCCGGAACTGGGGCCGGATATGTACTTTACGCTGAATATTTCGGCGGCGGATTGCACGGGATGCAATATTTGTGTAAATAATTGTCCTGTAAAGGCGTTGGCGCTGCGCGCTGCGCGCGAGGTCGGGGCAGAGCAGCAGGCGCGCTTTGATGCGGCATTGTCTTTGCCGGATTTCCCGCGTGATAAGCTGAATCTAAATATTCCAAAGCATGTCGAGCTGTTGCCGCATTACTTTGAATTCCCGGGTGCATGTGCGGGCTGTGGTGAAACACCGTATGTTCGTATGCTTTCGCACTTGTTCGGTGACCGTATGGTTGTTGCAAATGCAACAGGGTGTTCGTCCATTTATGGGGCTAATCTGCCGACGACACCGTGGACTACGGATGCCGCGGGCCGTGGGCCGGCGTGGTCTAACTCTTTGTTCGAAGATAATGCCGAATACGGTTTGGGTATGCGTTTGGCCCTGAATCAAAAGCGTGAAACGCTAAAAAGCCTTTTGTTTGAGTTGGGCTTTGAAAATATAGAGCAGATGTTTGACGAAACAGATGCTGCAAAATCGCGCCAGAATGCCGAAATGCTGCGTGAAAAGCTGGCTAAGGTAGAGGGGCCGCGTGCCAGATTGGCCGAAAGCCTGATTGGTGAAATCGTTGATAAGTCTGTATGGATTATCGGTGGTGACGGATGGGCGTATGATATTGGATACGGCGGTCTGGACCATATATTGCACAGTGGCGAAAATGTGAATGTTTTGGTACTGGATACCGAAGGTTATTCAAATACCGGCGGCCAGCAGTCCAAATCAACGCCTTTTGGGGCCAGTATGAAGTTTGCAATCGGGGGCAAGGAACATGCCAAAAAGGATTTGGGCATGATTGCGATGATGTCGGGTGCATACGTTGCACAAATTGCAATGGGTGCGAACCAAGCACAGGCGATAAAGGCCTTCCGCGAGGCGGAAAGTTATCCGGGACCGTCAATTATTTTGGCGTATGCACCGTGTATCGCACATGGATATGCGCTGCAGAACGGGCCCCAGCATCAGTCGGATATGGTTAATACCGGGGCATGGCCGCTGTATCGTTTTGACCCGCGCAGGGTCGCCCAGGGCGAGAATCCGCTGATGATGGATTCTGCGCCTGTGGCAACGGTGCCGCTGGAAGATTTCCTGGCGTCGGAATCGCGCTTTAAGGCGGCGCGTGCGGCCAACCCGCACTTTGATGCGCTTGTAGAAATGGCAAAGGCAAATAATAAGTATAAGGCGGAGCTGAAAAAATATATTGCTCAGTTCGCAATGCACGATATGCCGGCCAAGAAAGAAAACGGCCAAGGCTAATTAAAAAGTCTGTGGTAATATAAAAAAGCGCGGTCTTTATCCAAGACCGCGCTTTTTAGTTTACATAATAGCCTTTTGGCAGAGCAGGTGAATATTCCTGTACTGTCACTCATGTTCGTTCCGGCCGGAATGTAGCACTGTGTTCGTGCGGTGGCGCCCGCATCAGATGTGCTGTATATTCTGCTCAGGAATCGACATCGCATCATGGCTGTCGGGGAGTTAAGAAAATCATAGTAAGAATGCCCACCCCGTGGCCTTTGCGTGAAACAATCGCGCTGTTATATAGCCACGGCCCCCTCCTGGCCTGATAAATCGGGAGATAAATTACGTGCCGACAATTTTTATCGTCGGATACCAGTGCTGCATTGCGCTACACCGCTTGCTGTGGGATTTCTTTAACATCCCGGTTGATTCATAATGGATTTAAACAGAAATACACATGCGACTAAGGAAAATATTATTGTCTTCGTCTTAATAAAAGCGGCCCCGGATGGGGCCGCCAGTACTTAGAAGCGATATGAGCCAGATAGTTTAATCTTATGCATTTGGATGTCCGCATTATACTGATAGCGGTAATCCAAGCCTACTTGAACACCTGTCGCCGATAGGAGCTCTATACCGCCACCGATATTAGCCCACAGCGGGTCAATCTCTATGTCGTACTTGGTAAAGCGCTTGGCCGCGGCAAACTTGTATTTTGCATTGTCCGGCGCGCCCAGAACATCATATTCTACGCCGATTGATGCATAAGGCCGCATCTGGAACCATGGGGACGGATATATACGCTTTTGTGCAATCAGGCTATAACCCGGGGTCAGGACAAGGTAGCCATCTGATTCCAGCTTCATATAGTCATCGCCACCGGCTTTTTCAGAAACAGAGAAGCCAAAGTTATATCCAACACGCGCATAAACATTTCCGACGATATACTGATTCAGCCAGTCGTGCATCAGGCCCCATTCGGATATCAGGCTAAATGATGTGCCGTCGCCTTCTATCTTGGACATATATGTTTGATCGCGTGTCACATCCAGCCAGTGCAGATCCAGGAATGCATTTCCATAGGCACGCATTTTTGTCCCCAGTGTTTGCAGCAGGTATGCGCCGATTCCAAAGTTTGTATCGGATACGTCAACATTTACATGCCCCGCGATAGATTGACCCGGCAGATAGCCCAGATCTATATTATCTTCGTTGTCACCCGATGTGTGCGATACACGGCCGGCCAGACCCAGAATCAGGGTTTCTGTTTCCTGCCAGTCGTAGCCACCGGTAAAGCTGAAGCGGTTAGACGATGCATGCTTGCCGTCGGCGACATTTTGACGCACCATGCCAAAATCAAACTCGCCCCATGCTTTGCGCAGATTACGATTACGGTTCCATATAAATTCATCCAGCATATGGTCTTCGAAATCGCGGAAAGACGTATGTTCATTCAATACGATGTTGCCTGCGAACTGCTCAATCTCGCGCGGCTGGAACAGGCGGCTAAACCGGGCCAGACCATGTCCGTCGCGTGATGTGGTGTAATATTCCATACGCTTGAATAGCTCTTTGGACATTTCTTCCATGTTTGTTCCGGCAAATGCAACCGGTATCGCCTCTATCGGTGTGCGGTTGTGGAATTTTGCATCGGCCAAACCACCTGCAATCAAATCATCCAAGGCGCCTGCTGTGACATATTCGCCCTTGGTGTGACCGTCTTCGCGGCCAACAATCGGCTGAATCTTAAATACCTCAACCGGGCCACCAAAGCGCGGGTCAAATACCAGATACAGACTGTCCGCAGTACCGTCGCCATTATAATCGCGAACGGTTATATATGCCGGTAAATCTGTTCCTGTTTCGTTCAGGCCCGGTGTTGGCTTGAAATAATCAAAGCATTTGGAACCGTCAGCATTACAGAACTTAACCGTTATTTTTCTGATTTTAGAGCCTTCTTCACGGATTCCGCCTTCGGCATGCAGCAGCCATATCGCCGTGCCCTGGTTGATCATGTCGAATATCTGGACGCCCATCTGACCATCGGCCAACAG
This sequence comes from Alphaproteobacteria bacterium, assembly GCA_013316395.1. Lineage (GTDB taxonomy): Bacteria > Pseudomonadota > Alphaproteobacteria > Rs-D84 > Rs-D84 > Enterousia. Next base: position 11,829 of record WSMU01000016.1, read on the forward strand.
GCCTGTTGACGTGCTTAGGTTGCTGTTTAGATTTGTAATAAACGTTCCGTTTACTGAAATCAGCGGTTCTGGATTGAGATGACCGTCGTGTGTTATCTGGCCAAGTGTATTATCATCCTTTAGACTGACATTTGCCCAGTAGTCATAAGCGGTAGAGCCGGGGCCCGTCGCATACGGCAGGATTGCCATGTTCAGACCGCTGCCGGAATTGTAGGTGTAGTTGCCGCCGATGCTCATATGCTCTAAGCCCACAAACTTTACATCGCCGGAAACACTGCCGCTAACGCCGACATTCAGCCAGTTTGTTGACGGATTTGCCTTAACATACAGATTTGTTGCATCAATGTTTCCACCAACGGTCAAATCACTGGTCCGCAGTGTCATTGTGCCTGATTCCTGGGCGAATGCCCCCAGTGTAACGCTTGAGGCGGTAATCGTATAGTTATTCGCCATTACGTTTACATCACGCGCGCCCAGTGCGCCAGCATAGTTTTGGCGCAGTACATTTTGGTTAAATGTGCCTGCTGTGGTCAGGCCCTGGCCGGCCAAGGCTGTTGTGCCGCCAAAGTTTACATCAGATGCGTTTATAAAGCCGGTGCCGGAATCTAGAACCAAGCTGCCGCTGGAGCTAATCTGGGCGGCATCAATGCCGGTGCCGGCCGCAATACGCAGTGTGCCATTGCTGTCTATGTTGGTTGTTGTAAATTTACCACCGGCCGTGATGTCTGTGTCGGCGCCGGAATTTGTGGTTAAGTTCCCGGCAATGCGAACTGTATTATTGAATACGTAGTCAACAGAGCCCGACTGCGCATCAAAATTACCTGTAACATTCAACGAATCACCCATAAAGCGGCCGTCTTTGGTTATGTTCAGGCCGGTTGCCGATGCGCCCTGGGTCATGTTGCCGGTAACTGCGACCGGGCCGCTAATGACTGTTGTGCCGACATCAATTGTTGCCGTTGCGCCGGATGATACTGTTAACAGATTTGCCGTCAGCATGTCGCCAGAGATGCTCATCAAGCCACCGGCCGCATTCAATGCGCCCGCACCGATGTTTGTCGCGACCAGCTTTGCGATATTATTATTAGTCAGGTCGGCCATATTTATGCTGGTGGCGTCAATGTTCAGCGAGCCAGTGCCACTGGCGACGGTTATGTCACGCGTCAGCGTTGTGTTTTGTGCCGATGTTATGTTCAGTGTGCCGCTGTCGGTAACTGTGCCGTCAATTATAACATTACGGGCCGACGTTAGGTTCAATGTATTTCCGGCGGCCAAATCAATTCCGGCGGCGGTAATATCACCGATTTGTGTCGCCAGTGTCAGGTTATTTGCGTCCTTTACGATCAAGCCGCTGGCCGGGTCAGTTGTCGGATTGTTAAACCATATTGTATTTGCGATGTTGATATCGCCGTTTGTTGCCGTAATCTGGCCGCCGTGGCTAACGATTTTGCCACTGCCGGACAAACTGCCCACCGTGGTTTGATTGCCATAGAATTCCAGTGTGCCTGTGCCGTTTGCAGTGGCATCACCCGCTATTGTCGTTGTGTTTGCAGTGCTGTTACCGAATATCAGGCTCCCAAGGCCGGCCGCCGATACATCGCCTCCTACATTTATTATATTATTCCCTGCGACAAATTGGGCGGTGCGGCTAAAATCACCTTGTGTTGCGTTGATATTGCCACGAATATCTATTCCGTTTGCGGCGTTTAGCTTAAAGTTTTGAACCCCGGCGCCACCAATCGTCAGTGAGCCCGCCGCCAGTGCCGGTGTGGCGGATAATATCACGTCGCCGTTAACCAACGTTTCGCCGTCAACAGTAATATCAGTTGTTGCCAGTCCAATGTTCATGGTTCCGTTTGTTACATGCATATTTCCGTTAACTGCTATCGGCCCAATCAGCGAGTTCAGGTTAATTGTACCGCCCGCCGCCGTAATCGCGCCCAGGTTTACCGCCCCCGAATTCTGGTCGGAGCCGCGAATCGTCATTGTTCCGCCGTTATTTGTAATTGTGCCGGCAATGTCTATTTCGCGCGATTCAATAAGCATGTTGCCGCTGTTGTTTGTAACAGTGCCGTTGACCGTGACAAAGCCGGTTGCACCCGTTACAGACGTTATCTGCATATCGCCGGAGTTAGTAACCGATTCGATTGTTGTGCCGCCTTCGCCCGACAGCTTCATCGTGGCACCGGCCATATTGGTAACCGCGCCGCCGATTGTTAATTCGCGCACTGCCGCAAGTGTGGTGGTGCCGGTATTGCCTGTTACGCCGTTTGCGATATTAATGTTTCCGTTTGATGTACCCGTGCCCGCCGCAGTTATATTCAGCGCGGCCCCGGTATTGGTTACGGAATTTGCCGCAATATCCTGGGCCGTTATGTTCATGTTTGCATTTTCGTTGGAAATGCTGTCGGATTGGCCGTTTACTATATCCGTTGCCAGTGCCAGGTTACCGTTGCGCACGGTTACATTGAACTGGTTCAGTTTATTAGAGAACAACTGCAGCCAGTTGTCATTGCCGCCCACATCCAGTGTGCCAGTCGTCAGGTTAAATGTATTGTTGATATTCATTGCACTGGTGTCAAAGCCGTTGGCCAGTGTCAGCGCCCCGCCGATGTCCAGCGTCAGGTTACCGCTGTTTACAAAAGATGCGTTCTTATGTTCTGCGTCCGTGCCGTTAACAGTCAGGTTTTTGGCGGTAATTACCATGTCGCCGCCTTCGTTAGTCATTGCGCCCGTGACTGTTATGTCCGTGTTTGTGGAAATGGTAAACGATTCGCCGCCCTTGTTTTCAATAACACCGGTTGAGGTTAAGTTTCCGCCCAGTTCGATGTTCATTATGCCGGCATTATTTTGTATTTTGTCCGCCGTCAGTGTTTCGGTAATGATATCCGTACGTGTTGCCGCGCTGGATGATATGATTGTGCCGCCGTTGGTATCAAGGCCGCCCGTCATTATAATATTACCGGATGCGTCCTTGTGCCCCAGAATCATTGTTCCGCTGGTGTTTTCGATGGATGCGGTTGACATTGATACCGCGTTTATGTCCAAAGATACCGCGCCGGTATTATTTCGAATCGTTCCGGTTGTCGCAAATGCGCCGATATTAGTAAGGTCCAGCCGCCCGCTGTTATCAATAGAACCCACCGTTAAGTCAGTTGTTGCGCCGCCCGTCTGGCCCAGTTTCAGGTAGTTACCGTTTTCCACCTGCAGCATTTCGCCGATTTTAATCGGTCCCGCCGATACAATAGAAAAGCCGTTTGTCATATCGCCGGCCGCGGTATTATTTAATATGAATACCCATCCTTTTCCCGTATTCTCATTGCGGCCAACGATAAGGCCGCCAGCCACTGCAATGCCGTTGGCATCGACGGTAATGCCGTCCGCCGTTACAGAGTCGCCGCCATTGGTCACAACCACGGAATTATCAGCCGTGGTTAAATGCAAGGTATTATCTGTTATATTGATAATGCCATTCGCATCAACAGGTTTTAATTCAGTTGGCGCCGCCATCGCACCAACCGGCGCCAGGCAGAAAATAAAAGAAAATAGCTTTTTTATCATATTTTTTTGTTTCTTTTTTATTTCATTTGTGCTCACATTATCACACAAAATTGGTAACCTAGACAAGTGAAAAAATCTAGTTTGTAAAGACTAATTTTTGTAAAGAAGGAGAAAATAATGTTTGAAATTAAAAAAGTGCATGCGCGCCAGATAATGGACAGCCGCGGCAACCCTACGATTGAATGCGATATTGAATTGGCCGACGGCTCGTTCGGTCGTGCGGCGGTACCCAGTGGTGCGTCAACAGGTTCGTTCGAGGCGCTGGAGCTGCGTGATGGCGGTGATGCATACATGGGCAAGGGTGTATCAAAGGCCGTTTCAAACGTAAACGACATTATTGCACCGGCGATTATGGGCATGGATGCGTCCGAACAGACTGCGCTGGATGAAAAAATGCTGGCGTTGGACGGTACGCCGAACAAGGACAAGCTGGGGGCGAATGCAATCTTGGCTGTTTCCATGGCGGCGGCGCGTGCGGCGGCGGTGGCGAAAAAGATGCCGTTGTACAAATATCTGGCGTCTGTTTATGGCAATTCCAATCCGGTTGTTTTGCCGCGCCCGATGATGAACATCATCAACGGTGGTGCGCATGCGGACAACGGTCTGGACGCGCAGGAGTTCATGATTATCCCCAACGGCGCAAAGACGGAAGTCGAAGCGATTCGCATGGGCAGTGAAATCTTCCACAATCTGAAAAAGATTTTGAAAAAGCACGGCAGCTCCACCAACGTTGGTGACGAAGGTGGTTTTGCACCGAACTTCCAAACGTGCGCCGAGGCATTGGATACTATTATTGAAGCAATCAAAGCGGCGGGTTATGTGCCCGGCGACCAGGTTTCGATTGGTCTGGACGTTGCATCGTCAGAGTTCTATAAGGACGGCGTATATGAATTCGAAGGCAAAAAGTTGTCTGCGGATGAAATGATTGCGTTCTATGAAAAGCTGATTGCGGATTATCCGATTATCTCTATCGAAGACGCGCTGGCCGAAGAAGACTGGGACGGCTGGAAGAAGCTGACGGAAAAAATCGGCGGCAAATGCCAGCTGGTCGGTGACGATTTGTTCGTTACAAATCCGACACGCCTGAAGAAGGGTATCGACAACGGTGTTGCGAACGCGATTCTGATTAAGGTAAATCAGATTGGGTCTTTAACCGAAACACTGCGTGCTATTAAAATGGCCCAGGATGCGAACTATGGCGTTGTAATCTCGCACCGCAGCGGCGAAACAGAAGACACAACGATTGCCGATTTGGCCGTTGCGACAAACGCGGGTCAGATAAAGACCGGTTCTATGTCGCGCACGGACCGTATGGCAAAGTACAACCAGCTGATTCGTATCGAAGAAGAACTGGGCACGTCTGCGAAATACGGCCTGTAATGGTGTGTGAATGCAGATATCGCCCGACATTTTATTGGCTATGAAGTACGCGGGGGCCGCAATGATACTACTTATCATTGGTCTGGCGCCCGCGTGGCTGGCGCGCCAGACCAAAAAAGATAAATGGGATATGGGCCTTATCCGTGTGGCCAGTTGGCTGTTCGGGTGGACCGGTGTCGGTTGGCTGTGGGCGCTGTATTGGGCGGTACGCAAATAAAAATCCCGGCGAATGCCGGGATTTTTTAAATAAGCTGCGCTTATTTATAGTGATGTTAGAAGCTGTATAAAAAACCACATGAAGTAAGTTCAGGTGGTTGGAGGCAGAAAACAATACAAGATCGATTGCTCTGCTTATTCAATATATTCGCAGACCTCCAACCAAATGGTTGGACGTGTTTTACGCCCACGCGGGCGATCTTGTATTATGGAGTTTCTGGCCCCAATTAGTAACAGGATTGAATACCGGTTATGCGTTCCATTATATCATCGCAGCATGTGATTTCCAGCGAAAATGCCGCAATAAAATATAAAAACCCATCATAGGAAAGACGGGCTGGAGGTTAGCATTGGCATACCAAGATGCACGACCGATTATTTATATATATCACGGCCTCCAACCCAAAAGGATTGGTCGCCCGCGTGGGCGCTTGGTATCCGAGATGCTACTCTCGCATAACGGTCTTTTCCGTTACGATATGTACTATATCCTAAAAAAGCGCTAAATGCAATCTAGAAAAAAACGCCCCAAGTGGGGCGTCTGGGATAAATTGATTTCCATTAAAACGGAATATCGTCGCCAATTTCTGCAACAGATATTTCTTCACGCGGGGCGGCGGGGGCGCTTGACGGGGCCGGGCCATATTCGCCGGGCATTGCGCCGTCCATCGATTTTACACCGCTTAAGATTACCATTTGACCCATGAACGGATTCAAAACAACCTCGGTCGTGTAAACGTCCATTCCCTGCTGGTTCTGCCATTTGCGGGTTTTCAGCGCACCTTCCAGATACAGCTTGGTTCCCTTTTGCAGCATGCGTTCGGCAACATCAACCAAATTCGGGTTAAATATTACAACGCGATGCCATTCTGTCTGCTCTTTCTGTTCGCCTGTCTGGCGGTCGCGCCAGCGCTCGGATGTCGCCAGCGAAAAGCTGACTACTTTTTGACCGCTGTTCATTGTGCGAACCTGTGGGTCTTGGCCCACGTTTCCAACCAGTATTACCTTGTTTATGCTGCCTGCCATATCTTCTTCCTTTGTTATTTTTTCTATGATTGATTTGAGCAAGAAAACGGACAAAAAGCAAGGGAAAAGGTAAGGGGAAAGCGAACTTGACTTTTTGGGCGTTTTGTGCTATAATACATCTTGTCATGGCGCGTGGTTCCACGCAGCCTTTTTCCAAAAAAGGATTTTATATGCATATCAATGAACTGAAGGCGAAATCGCCAAAGCAATTATTGAAAATGGCCGAGGATATGGGAATTGAAAACCCGGCACAGCTTAATGTGCAGCAGCTGCGCTTTGCCGTTATGCGCGCACATGCCGCCGATAACAAGGTTACGCTGATAGGGGACGGTGTGCTGGAACGCATGCAGGACGGATTCGGTTTCCTGCGCGCACCGGAAAGCAACTATCTGGCCGGGCCGGATGATTTGTATGTTTCGCCCGCGCTGATTAAAAAATATGGGCTAAAGACTGGCGACTATGTCGAGGGACAGATTCAAGCCCCGCAAAACGAATCGGAACGCTATTTTGCGCTGGAAACGATAGAGCGTGTTAACGGCGGTAATCCGGAGCAGTTGCGCCACCGCGTGTCGTTCGATGATATGACACCGCTGTACCCGGACGAGCAGCTAAAGATGGAGGTAGAGGGCGACAAAGACAAAGGACGCAGTCTGTCGGCGCGTGTTATCGACCTGATTTCCCCCACGGGCAAGGGGCAGCGCTCGCTAATCGTTGCGCCGCCGCGTACCGGTAAAACAGTTATGCTGCAGAATATTGCGCATTCCATTGCGACGAACTATCCGGATGTAAAGCTGATTGTATTACTGATTGACGAGCGCCCCGAGGAAGTTACCGACATGCAGCGCAGCGTCAAAGGTGAGGTTATATCATCTACATTTGATGAGCCGGCCGCACGTCATATTCAGGTTGCCGAAATGGTAATCGAAAAGGCAAAGCGTCTGGTCGAGGCGGGCCAGGATGTCGTTATCTTGCTGGATTCCATTACACGTCTGGGGCGTGCATATAATACTGTTGTGCCAAGCAGCGGCAAGGTTTTAACCGGTGGTGTTGATGCGTACGCGCTGCAACGGCCAAAGCGCTTTTTCGGCGCGGCCCGTAATATAGAAGGCGGGGGCAGCCTGACTATTATCGCGACGGCGTTGGTTGATACCGGCTCTAAGATGGACGAAGTTATTTTTGAAGAGTTCAAAGGTACCGGTAACAGCGAAATTATTCTGGACCGCAAGCTGTCGGACAAGCGCGTATATCCCGCGATTGACATTACTAAATCCGGCACGCGCAAGGAAGATTTGCTGGTAGGCAAGGAACTGCTGTCAAAAATGTACGTGCTGCGTCGCATTATCAATCCGATGGGGACGCTGGAGGCGATGGAGTTCCTGTTGGATAAGCTGCGTCTGACAAAAACAAACGCGGACTTTTTCGGTTCCATGAATCAGTAATTAAAAACGCCCGTTTGGGCGTTTTTAATTAACATAATAACAATCATCAGAATATCTCCAAGAACCGGAAACGTCACTGAATGAGGAACCGGATCGTATATAGCATGATGTTATTGATGTGGCACCTGTAGAGGTGGTTGTGCCGGCTACTCCGTTTAAAGAGGGGCATGCGGTACATGCAGAACCATTTTTATAATAGCCTTTTGCGCATACGAATGTAGAGCGGTTCCCGCCTGCGCATGTCGCATTTGACGGGCATTTAGTGCATCCTGCGGATTCTGATATCGCAGTGCCGTAATAACCACTGGTGCATTTGTAGCTGTATTCTTTTACGCATTCGCAAGTTGCTAACCCATTAGAATGTGATGGACAGGTAGTTCGATACTCGCTTGTTTCTGTTACTTTTACACCATAATTGTTATCAAAGGGATAAAGTATTCTATCCGTACATGATTTGCATGCCGTGACGCTGCAGTTGCTGCTATATGTTGTTCCCATTCCTATCGCGCAGACTTTGTAACTGTTTTCAGTGCATTGGATAGGTCTTATTTCGCCACCACCTATTATCCCAGAAGAAAGTGCATTGGCGGGCCCGCTGAGCATAGTAAGTGCCAAGAATATTAAATATTTTTTCATGATTTGCGTCCCTTGTATGTTGTGTAAAAACCACCGTTTGGATTAGGCGTTTTTTTGTGTTGACAGAGTGTTGTTTGCCGGGATAAAATTATGGTAAACAGTTGTTTAGGAAAACGGTCCTTTGCATTAGGCAGGGGATTTTTTGTATAACAGATTATATTTAGCCAAAAAAATCACATATAAATCGCACGGAATTTTAAAATGAAAATGTTTTATTTATTTGGCGGCATGTCCGCGGCGCTTGTGCTTGCTTATCTCGTTGGGGGTGCGTTGGGGCGTGCAGAATGCCGGGAACGAATTGCCGCGCAGAATGCAAAGGCAGTCGCCGTCGCACATACGGCGATTATTGAAAAAGAAAGGAAAATAGATGCAGAAACATATCGTATTGGGGCTGGTGATATTCGTCGCATCTTGCGCGAAAAATACACAATTGCCGAATAATGTGTGCCTACCCGTGTCATGTGTGCCAATATATGGGCGTGCGGGCGACTGGGGCGTGATTAGTGATGATTTGGCGCGTAATATTTACAGACATAATAAAATGTGTGAGGAAACAGAATAATGTTGTTGACAAACGTATAATTTTGTCATATAGTGTTGTTATGAAACCTCAGGAACAAAATTCTTCATCAGTTGACACACGGCAAAAGCATACGTCTTTGACGAAGTTAATACGTCGTAAGTGGTGGCGTTTTCCCCAAGGTAAGTTGAACCCAATTTACAGTGAATGCTCGGTTGCGCCTTATTTTGGCTCGATGCCGCCAGAGCTGCGTGCCTGCCTGCCAAAGGAAAAACTGGGGGAGGCTACGTATAAATTTCATGTTTCTCTAGAGAACTTTTTGCGTGCTAAATCTGAGGAAATACGTCATTCGCAAGACGTGAATATTTACTATGTTGATGAAATAGGCCAGATATTCGGGACTACTTGCATCATAGAATCCGGAGCAGTTAACTATGCTGGTGTGCGCTTGTGGGCTGGGAAATTCGGTTTGGTATGTCAGATATCTTTCCCGGAAATCGGTGCCCGGTACGCATTAAAAATATTTTATAAAATAGAACAGGATTACGGCGGCCACGGCCCATACTGTGAAACTACAACCGCATTCGCCGCCGGGCATGCAGAGCCCCGAGATAACACGCCTATATATATGTCATCGTTCTGCGAGGAGCCTTATATGTTATCTATGTGGGCGGGCAGCGTGTATGACGGACGTATCCGAAAAAATGAAAACCAGATTTTTAGTACCTGTAAGTATGAAATTGTGCCGCGAAACTATCGCCGTGGACGCCGGATTGATTTTGGTGATACATTTTTAACGCCATACGGTTCGGCCAGCTATCGGGTGCGTAAATTATATCGGCAACTGAAAAATGCCGCCCAGACCCATGATTACGAAAGCCTGCGCCAGATGGCGCAGGGGGCGTCCGCCGCTGCGCCGGCCGCCCAAGATATTAAACAGGCAATTGATTTGCTGTGGCGTAGCGCCGGAATAAATGTTTTGGCAATAATTAATCAGTCTCAGGCGCGCGCCTACTGATTCGCAACAATTCCGACCAGTTCGCGAACGGCCACCTGGGCCGCGGCGTCGCCGGTTGGGGCGTATTCTACAAATTCAAAGCTGTGTGCGTCTGCAAATTCACGCGTCAGACGGCGGGCGGCATACATGCTGATGCCTTCGGGCTCCGGTACCAGTACGTCTTTGAAATATTGCGGGTCAATCGCATCAAAATCAAATGATACAACAAATGGGCGGCCGTCTAAACGGCGGCGTATTTCAGTAATCGCATCGTCCAAATCGCCGTCGGTTTGCAGGCTGTCGGCGGTGCGCATAAAAATCCCATTCTCGCGAACAAAGGCTATCTCGGACGGTTCATAGGAACGGCTGGCTAGATAAAATAGATTTTCCGGCCGCAGGGCGGGGAACTTGCTCTGCAGTGACAGCCAGCGCGCATCACCTTCGCCCAGGTTGGCACGAACATTTGTTCCGTGGGGGGCGCCGGATGCCTCTGACTGAGAGCTCTCTGGCGTATGTATGTCCAGGTGTGCGTCAATGTATATCAGGCACAGGTCTTCGTCCGGCATTTGGTCCGCTAGGGCCGCAAAATGCCCAAAGTTCACACTGTGGTCGCCGCCAATCAATATGTGACGCGTGTCAGGTGTTGCAGAATAAATCTTTTTATGTATCTCGAACGCATCACCAAAACGGTCCGCCATGCATTCCGCCGCATCAACCGGCGCGGATGATATCATTGTCCAGTTTGCACCGGGGAACATTTCCTGAACCGCTGCCGGGCCCAGGGCCGGTCCGCCTTCTACTATTTTTGCGGTCGCGCCGCGGCTGTATTCAACTCCGATAAAATTAGTCACTGTAACTCTCCACTATGCTTTCGGCGGCGTTCTTGATTTTCGCCAAACCGGATTCGTATGTTGCGCAATCGCGCGAAATTTCCGCGCGGTATGCATCACGCAGATTCGATGCCATATATGCGCATCCGCGCAAGTGCTGTACGCAATAGTCATGGCCGGTTGCAAATGCCTGCTGGCCGCGGACACGACTTTCCATGCCGGCCCAGTTAATATTCAATGCATTATCCAGATTGACCCAGGAATTATCACCGGTATATTTGCCAATCGTATCCATCCAATATT
>WSMU01000001.1 GCA_013316395.1 Alphaproteobacteria bacterium
GGTATGGGTGGGATAGATATAATTGGGCGGCTGGTTTGCGGCTGGATACAAATTATGACGTGTCGCGGCGTTTGTCGGCGGGGATGTATCTGCGGTTTATGGAAAATACATATGACGAATACGACAGTTTGTTATCAGGTCAGACTTACGATGCGAATATGCGCCTGTTGTATTCTTTGAATGCGCGTGTTTATATGGTTGTGCGGACCGGCATAACGCGTGAGGTTGCGGCCGCCGCGCCTTATTCATACTGGCAGCCGTCGGCGGCCGTGGGATTTGGGGCGGAACTGCCGTGGGGATTTCATATTTATGCAGAACCAGGGATATACTGGAGTCTGTATGATGCAGCGCGCTGGACAGTTAAAGACCAAAGAATAACGCAGATAACAGAGCATGACTTTACCCAGAGATATGCCGTATCTGTGTCTAATAACAAGCTGGATTTATGGGGATTTGTTCCGCAGATAACGGTTAGTTATACGCATCGTCAGTCTAATATATGGCAACGTGAATTTGACAAAACCGCAATAGAGTTTACAATGCAACAGAGGTTTTAATTTAACCAAGGGGGAAAAATATGAAAAAATATATGATTTTTATGGGGGCGTTGGCTTTGTCCGCGTGCAATAATGGCAGCAGTCATCATACCGGTGCGGGTGATATTATACCCCAGCCTGTGGCCCCGGCGATTGATATGCCTGCAAATGTTCAGGCCTGGAACAGTCCCACCGGCAGCGCCCAGGCAATCGCGAACAGTACGGATATATTTACCTTTACCATAGACAATGGCGGTAATATCGCAAAGATTGTTCACGATAACAAAACATATAACCGTACGGGTGATACAAACGAATATGTTTACAAGGAAACCAACAAGACTGAAAAAATAAATTTGGCAACACTGGGTAAGCAGGCGGGCCTGTCGTATGCGGATTTTGGATATGCAATGGAGACCGAACTGGAGCCGGACTCTACCGAGCGAGACTTTTACGTTTTCGCAGGCGGGGATGCATTAAAAGAAATAAAAAATCCCAATATCCAAAATGCCACATATACCGGAACAGCGGTCGCGTATGTTGAATCCGAGATGCCGGGAAAAATTGTAAACAAAATAACCCAGACAAACGATGCCAGCCTGGTTTTCGATAATACGGGGAATCATACACTGACTATGAAGTTTTCAAAGGCAGATAATCCCTGGTATGATGTTATTGTTAAAAACGGTACAAACATCAGTCTGGCGGGTGGTGACAACATAGATCAGGATTTCATGGTAACCGATGCTATGTTGAAATCTTTGAAGGCTGCTTACTTTTCTCAGCAGTATTTCGGTGAAAGCGGCGACCCGTCAGAGGTTGTTTATCGCGTTGGCTTTGAGACCAAGGACAGAACAACCGGTCGCGAGATAGAGTTCGACGGTGCCTTTGGCGGAAAGCGTCAGTAGGTTGGCTAAATCCCGCCATCGTGACGGGATTTTTTATTGTTGAAGCGCATTTTTTTTTGGTTATAATGGCCACGACAGTTTGCAGTGTATCCGTGATGACGTGACTGACACCCACAGAGCGGGATTGCATTCCACAAAGTTACAAGCCGGGGTGGCACCGCGCGGGATATCAATCCTTGCGCCCCCGATATCACTTAAAAAGGGACCAAAATGTTATCACTTAAATCAAAATATAGAACGCATACATGCGGGGAACTGAACGCCACAAACGTAGGCAAGGTTGTAACTCTGTCGGGCTGGGTTCATCGCAAGCGTGACCACGGCAGTCTGTTGTTTATCGACCTGCGCGATAATTATGGTATTACTCAGATTGTTTTTGATGGTGGCGACGATGCGCTGGAACGTGTGCGTCCGGAATCTGTAATTACTATTACCGGAACCGTTGTTGCCCGTGACCCGGCCGCGGTTAATGATAAAATTCCAACGGGTGCAATCGAAATCAAGGCGGATAAGTTTGATGTCTTAACCAATGCGGATGTTTTGCCGTTCCAGGTGTTTGGCGACGATGATACTGTGGCCGAAGATTTGCGTCTGAAGCATCGTTACATAGACCTGCGTCGCGAGTCGTTGCATCACAATATTTTATTCCGTAATCGCGTTATGAAATTTTTGCGCGATAAAATGTGGGATATGGGTTTTTCAGAATTCCAGACACCTATTTTGACAGTATCAAGCCCCGAGGGTGCGCGCGATTATATCGTGCCGTCGCGTCATCATCACGGGATGTTTTATGCATTGCCCCAGGCACCGCAGCAGTTTAAGCAGTTGTTGCAGATTGCAGGCTTTGACCGTTATTTTCAAATTGCGCCGTGTTTTCGTGACGAAGATCTGCGTGCGGACAGATTGCTGGAGTTTTATCAGCTGGACTTAGAAATGTCTTTTGTTGACCTGAAGGATATTCAGGCGGTCGGGAACGAGCTTATTCCGGCGCTTATTCGCCAGTTTGTGCCGGGTGCAAAAATTCATCCGGAAATTCCGCACATCCCCTATGATGAGGCGATGTTGAAATACGGATGTGACAAGCCTGATTTGCGCAATCCGATTGAAATTTCAGATGTGACGGAAATATTCCGCGGTTCTGATTTTGGTATTTTTGCAAACGCTATTGAAAATGGTGCGGTTGTTCGTGCAATTCCGGCGCCTGCGTCCGCTGATAAACCGCGCAGTTGGTTCGATAAGCTGGGTGACTATGCGGTAAAGGAACTGGGGCTGGGGGGCTTGGGCTATATTGTTTTCGCAGACGAGGCAAAGGGGCCGGTTGCAAAGAAGCTGGACCAGGAGCGTATTGAAAAATTGCGGGCGATTGCCGGCGATGGTGCGACATTGTTCTTTGTATGCGATGCGCTTGATGCCGCGGCCAAGGCGGCGGGCAAGCTGCGCATCAAACTGGGCCAGGATTTGGGACTGATAGATGAAAAAGAATTCCGCCTGTGCTGGATAGAAGAATTCCCGTTCTATGAAGTTAACGAAGAAACAGGTGCAATTGATTTCGGACATAATCCGTTTTCGCTGCCGCGTGGTGAACTGGACAAGGATGATCCGCTGTCTATCAAGGCGAACCAGTTTGACATGGTTCTAAACGGTGCCGAAATATGCAGTGGCGGTTTGCGTAACTATAATCCTGAGACAATGGTTCGTGCATTTGAAATTGCCGGCTATGGCGAGGAAGACGTAAAGGCAAAGTTCGGTGGTATGTACGCCGCGTTCCAGTATGGTGCACCGCCCCACGGTGGATGCGCGTTCGGTATTGACCGTCTGGTTCAAATCATGCTGGGCGAGGATAACCTGCGTGCGGTGGTCGCATTCCCGACAAACCAGCGCGGCCAGGATTTGATGCTGGGGTCCCCGCGTGAGGTGACCGAACAGCAACTGCGCGAGGTTCATATACAGGTTCGTAAAAAAGGTTAATATATACAACCCAACTGGCGCCCGCCCTATGGCGGGTGTCTTTATTTAAGAAATCAAACCTATTAACAACAATTTTTTCCCATATATAATTTTATATATGGAGAATTTCATAATGAACCCGCAAATAGAAAAACTGTCCCGGATGTTGAACCTTAGCCCGTATCAGTCCCAGACCCTGGTGGGGGGCAGCGATAAGTATAATATGTCGCGCCTGGTAAAGCGCGGTGGGCTGCTGTATGCGCCATATAATATGCGTGGCGTGTTTGGGCGGGCGTCTGATATTTTGCGAGGGCGGCGGGCTGATTTGATTGGGTATAACAAAACACTGCTGCGGGGGCAGCGCGGAATAAAATTTTATGCGGCCGGATATCACTGTGTTCGAATTGGCCGCTTTATGTATTATGCGGATTCAACCGGTGCGGCAATATCACGCCGCGCATTTTTGCGCGGTATAAATACGTGTGACGGTCGTTAAAATTTCGGATGCGTCGCGATGAATTCGCGCATAAATGATGCATCAAAATCATTCATTATTTCCGATAATGAATAACGCCGTGCGCCATCGGGCAGAACCTCGATTGATATAAGCGCCGGGGCCGGTGATGTACCGCGCAATTTTAATGCAAAGTTTGCGCGCATTGCGCCGTCATTTATTTCCAGTGCACCGGTGGCGTCTGCATGGCGCATAGATATAGTCAGCGGTGCCGTTGTTTTGAAATCACGGCCGGCAAATTCACCGGTTACATGCATTTCTTTTAAACGTGACTGGCCGCCGTCTAATGCACGGGCGATTGCAAATTCAGCGTTAAAGGTTGTTATACTGTCGGCGGCGGCATAAAAATCATCAACACCGAAACCATAAATATAACCACCGGTGAAAACAGCATCGATATCGCCCGCCATATTGTATGCGATATCGTGCGCGATTTTGCCCGATGTTTTGATTTGTGCCTCGCCGGTGATGCGGGCATCGGATACGTTAAGCGGCATTCGCGATGACAGCAGCATTCCGCTTAGTTTAAAGTTGCTGGCCTGGATGGAAATGTCATATTCTTTTTTATCTTTTGTTATGATAGCCAGCAGGTTGCCGCGTGCGCTGTCTGTTATGGAGTATGTTTGTGTGTCGGGTTTTAGACTATATACAAAATTGCTGTATTCATCGCCATTGTATATAAGCTTGTCGGCGCGAAGAGATATGCCAACATTTAATCCAAAGGGCAGCATTATTGGTGCGTCTGTTAAAAATTCCATTTCATCGTAGTTATCAAGAAAAGCCTGGGATATAAAGGCATCCAGGTTAATTGTGTCAGTATGCAGCGTTATGTTTTTCCCAGATGCAGTGCCGGTCATCTCATGCCCCAGCGCCCGAATAGTCAGGTTGGATATCGCATCCCCACGACGC
Source organism: Alphaproteobacteria bacterium (assembly GCA_013316395.1). Taxonomy (GTDB): domain Bacteria; phylum Pseudomonadota; class Alphaproteobacteria; order Rs-D84; family Rs-D84; genus Enterousia. The sequence continues at coordinate 4,815 of WSMU01000001.1, forward strand.
AGGCCCGAGATGAAGTATTCATCATCGGCGATTGCGCGCATATCCATTTTTGGGAACCAGTCGTGCAGGCTGCGGCCTGATATCACAAAGGCGTCGCCCTGGGTTGTTAGTTCCCAGCGGCCGCTATGCGGTCGGAATGTAACGCGGTCGCCACTAAGTGCGAAATCGCCTATCTCATTGCGCATAAATTCCGGGATAAAAGTCATCTCGTCACGCAGCCATGACAATGTTTTATCACGTGCGAATTTAAATTCCGGGCGGACGGCGGGCCCTTCGATAAACAGTGTTCCGGCCGCATCCGCAAAGATGAACTTTACAGTGCCGCGTGCCCCAAAATGCGCGATAATATCACGCAGTTCTTCATCGGATGGCATTATTGCATCGGATTTAACCGATATGACAAACGTATCCCCTTTGACGCTAATTGTTCCATTCATACCGCGGTATGAAAAGTTATCGCATGTCCAAGATTCCGGGGTGCCGGAAAAGATGCATCTGGCGATGTGATTGTTTATTTTTGTCGATATAGCCAGGTCATGGGCACCCGTTGCGGTAATGCGTCCGCCGGAAATAACAGTGTCGTCTGCAACGATTTTATTTATCTCCAGCCCGTCTTGTGTTCCTGTCGCCAGAATTATCAAACGGGAAAATTCGCGATTGCCCAGTTTTAAATGCCCGCGCAGGTTAAGGTTAAAAGATGTTTCATGAATAATCTTGGTTGGATTTAGCAGGAATGAAAAATCAAATGTTGCATCCGGCGAAGATATTTCTATGCTGCGTCGACCGTCCGGTTCCAGGTCTATGTTACCGGTAAAGTTATTGGCGTGTATGTCTGAAAAGCGAACGCCATAACCGCCGTCCCAATCGAACTTCATTTCCAGGTCAATTTCGCCCGGAATTTTTGGTTCGTTAAATTCAAACATTTCGTTTATATTATCCGTCTTTAAGGCCATTGTCCCGCGTGCCCCGCCATCGGGTGTCAGATTGCCGAACACAACCAGATTACTATTTTTATTGGCTACAAAAAATTCATCCCCGTTAAGTGTTATGTCGTATTTATGCTGGCTTGTGCGAACAGTTGCCTTTAACTCGCCACCCCCGACAAGCCCGTCTATTATCCTATATTCCTTGCCCAGGAAATCCACAGTGCAGTTATGCAATTCTATGTCATAGCGCGGCGCCACCGGTACCAGGCGCGATATTTTTACATTTGCATCGTATATGCTAATACGGCCGTCCAGATGTGCACCATCCGGATTTAGCAGCGCGCTTAGCGGGACGCGAAACGCCGCCGCGCCGATATTACCGTCGGGGACGACTATATCACGGGCAACAATTGTTATGGCACCCAAAAGGCTGAAATGAATATCGCCACGAATTGTTGTTATGGCCCCCGTCTGGGCCGCGATTGCAGATTCCAGTTTTGGCTTTAGCCGGTTTAGGGTAAACATCGGCGGAACAACCACGATTGCAATCGCCAAAAGGGCCATTATGGCGGCGGTTATATAAAGTATTTTGCGGCGGGTTCTGGGTTTTAATGCCATTTTCTCTTTCCTTGTATTTTTATTATAATGGATTATATTAACAATTAAAATGAAAAAGAGCATATTTGATCTTCAGAGTGATTACAAACCCATGGGCGACCAGCCGACCGCGATTGCAGAACTGGCCGGTGGTGTACGTGATGGCCGTCACAGCCAGGTCTTGCTTGGCGTGACGGGTTCGGGTAAAACCTTTACCATGGCAAACATTATCGCAGAGCTGTCACGACCGGCACTTATCATGGCACCGAACAAAATTTTGGCGGCGCAGCTGTATACGGAAATGAAATCGTTTTTTCCAAACAATCATGTCGAGTATTTCGTTTCCTACTACGATTATTATCAGCCAGAGGCTTATATGCCCACAACCGATACATATATTGACAAGGATGCGGCGATTAACGAGCAACTGGACCGCATGCGGCACAGTGCGACGCGCGCCATGCTGGAAGAGCGTGATGTGGTTGTGATTTCATCTGTTTCATCTATATACGGTATGGGCAGCCCGGAACAATATTCCGGTATGAAGGTGGTGCTGAATGCGGGCGACAAAATGGGAATGAAAGACGTAATGCGCGCATTAGTAGATATTCAGTACAAGCGTAATGATACCGCGTTCGAGCGTGGTGATTTTCGTGTGCGTGGTGATACACTGGATGTGTTCCCGTCGCATGCACTGGACCGTGCGTGGAAGATTTCCTTTTTTGGCGATGAAATAGAAGAGATATGGGAATTTGATACCCTAACGGGGGCAAAATTGCATCGGCTGGACCGTATTGCAATTTATCCCAATACGCACTATGCCACGCCAATGCCCAGTATTTTGCAGGCAATCGGTCAGATAAAAACCGACCTGAAGGAGCGTTTGGAATACTTTCATGAAAACATGAAGTATATAGAGGAGCAGCGCCTGCGCGAGCGTGTGAATTTTGATATAGAAATGATGGAATCAACGGGGACATGCCGGGGTATTGAAAACTATTCCAGATATCTGTCTGGGCGTGCGCCGGGGATGCCGCCGCCAACATTGTTTGAGTATTTGCCCCGCGATGCCGTATTGTTTATTGACGAGAGTCATGTTACCGTTCCCCAGATATCTGCAATGTCACGCGGGGACCGTGCGCGCAAGGAGACGCTGTCACAGTATGGCTTTCGTCTGCCAGCGTGCATTGATAACCGGCCGCTGACGTTTGAGGAGTGGGATGCCCTGCGCCCGCAGACAATATTTGTATCTGCGACACCCGCCGCATGGGAAATGGAGCAGGCCGGCGGTATCGTCGCAGAGCAGGTTATTCGCCCGACAGGTCTGCTGGACCCGGTATGCGAGGTACGCCCCACCGCGAACCAGGTTGACGATTTGCTGGACCAGATAAAGAAGACCAAGGGGCGTGTACTGGTTACGACACTTACCAAAAAAATGGCGGAGCAGCTAACCGATTATCTTAATGAAAACGGTGTGCGTGCAAAATATCTGCACAGTGATATAGAAACACTCGAGCGTATAGAACTGCTGCGTGATTTGCGCCTGGGGAAATATGATGTGCTGGTTGGTATTAACTTGCTGCGCGAGGGGCTGGACGTTCCTGAATGTGAACTGGTTGCGATTATGGATGCCGACAAGGAAGGCTTCCTGCGCTCGACGCGTTCTCTTATCCAGACAATAGGGCGTGCGGCGCGTAATGCAAACGGGCGTGTTATTTTGTATGCCGATAAAATGACGGATTCAATGAATGCCGCCCTGACGGAAACGGCACGTCGTCGCGAAAAGCAGATGGCATATAACAAGGCGCACGGTATTACCCCAAAGACTGTTACAAAGGCGGTATTTGCAGAGGTTGGTGAAAAAGAAGAAAAAACGGATAAAAAACGTCGGTTTGTATATGACAAGGCCGGCGGTGTTATGGATGCGGATTCAATTCGCAAGCAGATAAAAGAGCTGACGCGGAAGATGCGGCGCGCGGCCGAAGATTTAGAGTTCGAAGAGGCCGGTGAATATCGCGATGCGATAAGAAAGCTGGAAGACGACTTGCTGTTGGTGGAGTAGGCTATGACGGAATTTATATCAAACAATGTCGAAGAACTGCGTCGCTGGGCGGCGGATTTTGCCGCTGGGCTGCGTGCGCCGGTAACGGTTGCGCTGCACGGTGACCTGGGGATGGGCAAGTCAGAGATTGCACGCGCGATAATACAGACACTTTGCGGGGCGGATACCGTTGTCCCCAGTCCGACGTTTACGATTGTGCAAAACTATGACGGAATATCACATTTTGATTTGTACCGCGTTGCAGACCCGGACGAGTTGACGGAGATAGGGCTAGATTATGCTATTGAAAATGACATCACGCTGATTGAATGGCCTGATGTCGCGGCGGGGATGCTGCCACCGAATACTATTCATGTTTATATAGATGCCCACGGCGATGGACGCCGCATTGTTGTTAAATAGTAATTAGATGTGGTGCGATTGGGAAATGGCTCCTGTTGTTTATTGTGGCGATGCGCGCAATAGTTGGTATGCGGATTAACATTCGCGATGCGAACACTGCGTACACGGACTTTCTGGTCCTGAACCCATATCCCTGCGGATTTACCGGCGCCAGTGCGCGCCAAATCCAAAAACAAGCGATGTTTGCAAAAAAAATCCCGGGCTTTCCGGGATTTATTTTTTTGTACGCGGCAACAGACTTTGCACCGCCAAGGGGAAATCCGGACTGCGCGCCAGATAAGAGCCCGATACCAACATATCCGCCCCCGCCAGCCAGCATGCCTGGGCGGTGTCGGCGTTGATGCCGCCATCGACGGATATTGTGAATTTTAAGCCGTATTTCTTGCGCGTTGCATTTAATACGGAAATCTTTTTTATGGCTTCTTTGTCAAAATGCTGGCCTGCGGCGCCGGGGGCGACCGACATTACCATTACCTCATCTATTTCGCGCAGTATCGGTTTTAATATTGCAACCGATGAATCCGGATTCAGTGCAACCGCCGCACGGCGGCCGGCGGCCTTTATCTCGCGCAGGGCCACGCGCAGGCCCGATGTGTTCGTGGATACAACAACCGTATCCGCACCGGCCGCGATTGCGTCCGCCGCCCAGACGGACGGACTTTCCGTCATTAAGTGAACATGCAGGTGCGCCGTTGTTTTACTGCGTATGTGCTTAAGCTCCGCTATGCTGCCGGCGATGCGATCAACATAAAAGCCGTCCATTATATCGACATGAATCATCGATATCCCGCCTGATTTAAACAGTGTATATGTTTCAGGGCGGCGCATGTTAAAGCACAGTGTGCTGGGCATAATGGGGATAAAGCGTGGACGCGCCGGGCGGCGCCCGATATGCATTACGCGACGCAGCCAATCGCCCCGGCGCCGCCACTTTTCCTGGCGTCGCAGTGCCGCCGCAATACGCGGCTTTTGCATGGACCAGATATGTGCCGCCAATGCACGGGCCGTTGCGTCATAGGGCAGCTTTTGTACAGGGATTGAAAAAGCGTTTTCAAAAAATTCGGTAACACCGGTCATTTCGGCCCCGCCGCCGGTCAGCATTATTTTACAAGGTCTATATTTGGCAATGGCCCCCATGGCCGATGATTTTATCAGGCCGGCTATTTCAACCATGCGCGGCAGTACAATTTCATTTATATCCGCCCTTGAAAAGTCGTAGGCCGGGTCGGCGGGTGTAAAGCGGTCCATTTCCTGGGGCGCCAGGGATGCGACCGCGCGCTTTATAGTGTCGGCGGCATCGATGTCTATTTGCATTTTATCCGATATATCGCGCGTGATTTTAGCACCGCCAATCGGTATTTTCTTTAGCGTTACCGGACCGCGGTCCGTCCAAATGGATGCCGTTGTGAATTCATCCCCCAGGTCTATGAACATTACATTTTCGCGTGCGCGGCGCAATGTTGCGTTTAATAAAAACTGTGGGTCGAAAAATCCGGCGGTCTGGATATGGGCGCGACGCATTGCGGCCGTGATTTTATCAAGACGGGCGCGTTCGTAAAATATTGCACCGAATGCAGATATCAGGGCATGGTCCGTATGGCCAATTGGTGATATTACATTTCGTGCGCCCGGCGTATCATATCGCAGCGGGATTATATGCATGGGATAGAAGCCGTCGGGGGGTGTGATTTGTGCAATTTGTCCGCGGACATCTGATGCGGTTATTTTATGTTCCCCGCCCCAGTTAGTGCTTTTTGCGGTCATTTCAAAATGGGCCGCGCCAAAGTCCCCCGTTACATACGCCGCATCAAAATGTGCGCCGATTTGCCGTTCCAGTTCGTCTATGACGGATTTTAAAGCATAGACGGTATCGCGGCTGTCCATTGCAAATATCGCTGATTTATCAATGCGTGCACTGCGTACGCGATGTGCGCATCCGCGCACGCCGGCGGCGCCTATGTCCAGGCACAGAAAAGATGAATCAAACAGGTTCATTTTTTTATTTTACCAATATTCTGGCATCGTCACGCATGTCTATGACCGATATGTCGCGTGATAGCAGGCCGTGCTTTTCATCAAGTACCATAAGCGTGGCAATCGCCGCGGCTGGGTTATCTTCGGGCAGCATTACCGTTATTCCCCCCAGCGTCTGCATGTTCCAGCGCCGCGATTCTATCCATTCCAGGTAATCTAGTTTGCCAATCATGTTATGTGCGGATTTTGTTATTTCGGATATATCGGCCGGCAGTGTGCCGCGGAATAGTACGGATGCCGCATCGCGGGTATCTCTGGGGCGTTTGACTATTGTTCCGTCCGCCGACAGGGGAAAGTATGCCTGGCCGTCGGTCCATTGGGCGACCGCATGATGCATTTCGACCTTTACCTTTAGGTTGCCATTTGGCATGCGTCGGACCGCGCAATCGCGAACGCCGGGTGTGGCGGCGATGCGTGCGTTTTGGGCGGATAAATCAACACTGTATGTATGTGTGCCCGGTGCCACCGCGGCGGCCGCCGCAACCGGGTTTAAATCCGGGCCGCGCATGTCGGCGGATATTGATATTGTTCGCACACGCGATACCGTGCCATGACCCATTGTTGTCATGATTATGCGCACGGCAAAGTAGGTTGCCAGAATAATTGACAGGGCAAAAAACAGCCAAAACCAGATAGAACGTTTCATACCACGGATTATAGCACAATTTTAACCGATAAAAAAGGGGGGCTGTAAAAAATTACATTGCACGCAACAGATATCCGCGACGGAACATACATTTGCGGTATGAGCCCACAGATTTTGAAGTCGTATTACGTGGTACGGACATCAGGCTGCGCTGGCCGACATCCTTGTATTCGTTTGATTGAAATGTCACCCACAGGCCGTCCCAGTCAGGCATCATCCCACTTTGGTTCGGGGCAATAAGCTTTGCCAAGCGTGAGCGCGGCAGATAAGAAGGCTTGGTTATACCCAGGCATGCCTTGTGGTCGCGAACAAACTGTTCTGTGGTTACGGCCTCATTCTCCCAGTTTAGGACAGTGGCGTTGTCAATGCTGCCGCGGTTCGGCGACGAGCATGCCGCCAGGCACATACAAAAAATTGCAGATATGCATTTTATTCTCATGTTATGCATTATAATTTAATTGCGTTAGGGGGGCAATACTTTTTATAATGAATTAAATGGCAAGGGGGCGCCAATGGCGATAACTGTTCAGAATTTTATAAAAATGGCAAACTTTTACAACCAGATGACGATGATGATGTCGGCTATCTGTGTGCAAAAGGGCGGCATCGCTATTGAAAATTATGTGGGGCGTTTCTTTGCGGCCGATACTTTGGAATTTGTTTACGAATACGGTCGCCGTTTGGTAGAGGCCGGAAATGTATCGCCGGATGTGCGTGCGCTGGTGGAACGCTTTCGCATGCAGTATGAGCGTGTGCGGGATTTAACCACACCTTCACAGCGGCCGATTTACGAAATGACGTTGGAAGAATTTGAAAAGCTGATGAACATATAGCGGGGGCAGGGAATGAAAAAAAATAGATTTATTTATATGTTAGCGGCCGCGGTGATATGTGCGGCCTGTACCCAGCGCGCATCCCGCGAGCAGGTGCCGCAATTTGATACCGTCACCGTTGTCGATAATCTGGTTATTGATGAAAACTCGGTGCCGATTTTTCCGAAAAAAGCGGCGCTGACGACAGATACGGCGCGCAGATTTTCAATTGAACTGCCCAAGCGGTGCAGTGTGGACTGGAATAACCAGAGTGTTGTTTCCGTTGTCCCGGAAGAGAAGATAGAAGTTGTTCGTCTGGATATGGGTGATGAGTTGCCCGATTTGCAGGTTTCGGATTATGAGTTTAAGCAACTGACGGTAAAGCAGGCGCTGGACAAGCTGCTGAGCGGTACGGACATTGCCGTCGTTGAAGACGACCAGGGTATAGAAAAAATAACGGGTGCCATTCAATCGGGACGCTTAAGCGATGCGGTTGAGTTAATGGCAAAAATGGGACGTACATATTTTTCCTATGATGCGGCGGCGGCCGAGTTGCATTTGACGCATCGCGCCAAGTGGATGATAAAAATGCCGCGCGATGAAACGATAATAATGGCCCTGCTGGATGCGATGCATGGTGCCGATATGCGTAATCTGCTGGTTAACTGGCAGGACAAGACGGTCGTATTCGAAGGCAACTATCAGACAGAACGCGAAGTGGCGCGCATCATTGCCGATATATCGTCTAAGAAATACATGATTGCATGGGATATCGATGTGTATCGTGTGTATCCAAAGACAGATAATCCTATTATCTGGATGAATTTGCTGCCGGCATTTGGGGATAAGAATGTTCGTATGTCGATACCGGGTGTTGTTGGGCGTGCGCTGGTTGTCGGGCCAGAGATTAACACAAAAACACTGCAGGAGTTTTTATCACAGCAGTCAAATGTTGTTTTAATATCACAGGGTACTTTTTCTGTTCCAAACGGATGGCAGTCGCGTTTTGATATAGGGCAATGCGGCAAGGAAGAACGTCTGGAGACGGACCTGATTATAGGTGCAACCGGAAAATATGGTAATTTTGGCGGCTATAAAAAAATCGATGCAAAGATTGTGTTGCGTACCAGCCAGGGTGAACTATCATCGTTTACGATACCGTCTAGCATTGGTGACAACTATGTCATAATCGGTATTCCGACGCACTCTTTTGTTACAACGCCGGAAACACTGATAAGTCCGTTTGCGGAACTGGTTGTCTTTATGTCGCCGCGCATAATATCTATTGTTGATGCCGCCGATGTGCCGGATAATTCGTTTACACCGCTGGTGGGGGATGCACTGCGTGCGTTTTTGGCAGAATAAGGGATAAGAAAAATGTTGTTTTCACGGCTGGAAAGAAAAATTGCTTTTCGATATATGTGGGCTAAGAAACGCGGATTTGGTTCCGTGATATCTTGGGTATCACTGGTTGGAATCGCGCTGGGGGTGGCGACCCTGATTGTTGTAATGTCGGTTATGGCCGGATTTCATGACACACTGCTGAATAGAATTGTTGGAATGAACGGGCATGTTGTTGTCTATCATCAGGATGGGGCAATCGCAGATTATGATTTCCTGATAGATAAAATGCGCCAGAACAAGGTTGTAGCCGCCCGCGTGACCGATATTGTGCCAATCGCAGAAGGTCAGGTAATGGCCACCGCCGGCGGAAATAATACAGGGGCCATGATACGTGGAATACGTATGACCGACCTGCAGGCAAAGGTGGATAAGGGGACAAAAATATACGGTCGGCCGATTGCGGAAATAAAAGAAGGTGAACTGGTTGCAGGGGCTAATTTGACCCGGGCCTTGAATGTTACAATGGGGGACAAGATATCCCTGGTGTCGGCGGCGGGTGCAACACCAACGCCGTTTGGTACAATGCCGCGGATTATGGCGTATCCGGTGAAGTCTTCTTTCTTTATGGGAATGTATGAATACGACTCGGGGTATATATTTATGCCGCTGGAAACATCGCAGAAGTATTTAAATATCGGAAATGCCGTAACGCATATAGACCTGTTCCTGGATGACCCGGAAGATACGCGTGCGGTTGCGGATGCATTGGCGCGCTTGTTGCCGGATGGTTTTGTTGTTCGTGACTGGCGTGATTTGAACCGCGGTTTTGTCGGCGCCCTGCAGGTGGAATCGAACGTAATGTTTTTAATATTGATGCTGATAGTAATTGTCGCCGCATTTAATATAGTTTCAAGTCTGGTTATGCTGGTAAAGGATAAATCCAAAGATATTGCGGTACTGCGTACGTTTGGGGTGTCGCGCCGTTCTATGATGAAGATATTCATATTATCCGGGACCAGTATCGGTGTAATAGGTGCCCTTGTTGGAACCGTGTTGGGTGTTGTTGTCGCGATATACATAGAGCCCATACGCAAGGCGGTTCAGTTCATGACAGGTCGCGACCTGTTTCCGGCGGATTTGTATTATTTGTCGGAACTGCCGTCAAAGTTGTCACCGGCCACGGTATTTGGGATTGCGGCGCTGGCGGTGGCGCTGGCTTTTGTGGCGACACTGTATCCCGCATGGAAGGCCGCATCCACAGACCCTGTTGACGTACTAAGGAACGAATAATGGCGAACATATTAAATTCTTTGTCAAAGGTATCACGCGGCGATGTTGTGTTGTCTGTGCGCGATATTAAAAAGACATTTATGGAAGGCGGCCAGCCGTTGCATATTTTGCGTGGTGGTGGTTTTGATTTGCACCGCGGCGAGATAATTGCACTGGTCGGACAGTCGGGCAGTGGAAAGTCAACTTTGCTGCAGTGTGTGGGACTGTTGGACCGTCCGTCGGCGGGCAGTATTTTAATAGGCGGAATCGCAGCCCAAAAGATGGATGATGAAATGCGAACCGCAATGCGTCGCGATAAGATAGGCTTTGTATATCAGCGACATAATCTGTTGGGGGATTTTACGGCGCTGGAAAATGTGGTGCTGCCGATGTTGACGCGCGGTGTGGCAGAGGCCGATGCAAATATTCGGGCGTTAAAGCTGTTGCGGGCGGCAAATGTGGCGCATCGCGCATCACATCTGCCGGGCGAGATGTCCGGCGGCGAGCAGCAGCGAACCGCCGTTGCGCGCGCATTGGCAAACGGGCCAGAGATTTTATTAGCAGACGAGCCGACCGGCAGCCTGGACCCGGCGCATGCCGCGGCTGTATTTGACCTGCTGCTTGACTTGGTGCGAAAGAATAAGATGGCGATGCTGTTTGTAACACATGATATGAATTTGGCCGCACGCGCCGACAGAACAATTACAATAAAAGACGGAATAGTTAAATAAACAATAAAAAACGGAGGGAGAAGACATGGTAAAACAAAATACTACAAAGGTGGCATGCTGTTCTCGGCGCCAGAAAATCTGGGGTATTATTGCATTGGCGGGGTTGTTTGCATGCGGACTAATGGTGGGGCTTGCCTTTAATGCCGGGGACCGTAGTTCAACAGTTGAACTGGCGGGTCACACAAATGACACAGAGCCCGATACAGCCGACAAGGAAACCTGTGAGGTAATAGAAGATTTTCTGTTGCGTCGAATTAACCCCATTGATTCCGACCAGGTGGCCGCGCATAGTATGAATGTTGAAATATATCAGATACTGATAGAAAACGGATGTCCGGAAAATTCTGAAAAATATCAGGCACTGATGCAGCAGGAATCTGCGATATTGGATATCTTAATCAACAGACAGATGCCTGAAAATTCTCAGACATGTTCGGAAATTCAATCCCTGCTGATGCAGCAATTACCAAATGGTAATTTGAATGACAGCCAAACTCGCATCGAACGTGCAAAAATCTATGCTAACTTGTCCGAGCGCGGATGTCCTGAAAATTCGCAGCAGTATGCGGAACTGGCGGCGAAAGAATTGGAAATTGCCCGCGCTCTGCGTGATGACTACTTTAACCATAATGAAACACTTGAAGTGGTTGAAACCTACAAGCGCCTAGAGATGAAACAAGCCGCGGCGGACGTATTGGACAAGGTTCAAAAGCTGACCGACCCGGCGATTGACTTTATTATTCAAGTACAGAAGATAATAGAAGAATAAAAGGTGGCGTCAATGCGTGGATTTATATTTGCATTAGTAGGTATTGCCATTTCATCCGCGGCGGTGGCGGCGGATGTGGCGGCGCGCCAGTCATGTGCCGACATCAAGGGACGTATCGACACATTGGCGGCGCAGGGGGATTTAAATGATTCTGATGCGGCACTGCTGACTGACTTGCGCGCGGCATATCGTCGTGACTGTGTGGCGCGTGCATCGGGTCGCGGGTCACGGACAATCGCCGCCACACGCACCCAGATAGCCGTACCCCAGACGCCGGCGCAAAATACTGATGCCGCCGCCGTGGCCCCGCAAGAGCCCCTGGTCGCGGACCCATGTGATAATCCGGATGCAAATGGCTGCTGTCCCGGGGAAGAATATGCCGACATCGGAAACGGTGTAATGTATTGCTGTAAGGGGGATGCATGCTTTCCGCCGATGCCCGTGACACCATCGGTGCCGGAAAAGTCGGAGGAGGAAATCGCCGCCGAAATAGCGGCCAATATTGAAAAAGGTCTTTGCGGTGACGGCACCAAGCCCAACAAGTTCGGTTGCTGTGCTGGCGAGATTTTTAAGGATTTAGGTAATGCCACATTTGCCTGTTGCAAGAAAGACGGCGAAGAATGTTTCCCGCCAATGCAATAAAAAAGCAGCCCATTTCGGGCTGTTTTTTACTATATAAATATATATGGATGTCAAAATAATAATAAATACTTGCATCTGGAGTAAATTGGTATATAATCACTGGGCCTTAGATTTGTTGCGGGCATAGTACAAAGGCTAGTATGCAAGCCTTCCAAGCTTGAAATGCGGGTTCGATTCCCGCTGCCCGCACCAAGATGTATAACTTCATCTTGGATAAAGATTGGGCGTGCGCCGGAGTTGGAGAGCCGGGGCAGACTGTAAATCTGTTGGCTTAAGCCTGAGCTGGTTCGAATCCAGCCACTCCCACCAAAACACAAACCGACCGAATGGTCGGTTTTTGTTTTGACAACGTGGCGTTGGATTTGAACCGTGCGACGAAAGTCGCCAGTTCGAAAACAAGTAGGCGAGACAAGCGACCGCACCGTCGAGCCGTTACGGTTTCCCCGCAGGCGCATCGCGACGAGGGAATCAGCCACTCCCACCAAAATAAAAATGCCGGTTTTTACCGGCGTTTTTATTTTATTCCACGCAGCTGTAGGTGTAGCTTTTTGGCATGCGGTACAGGTTGTTGGTTATTGCATCAATCGCAATTGGTACAATCCCGAAAATGATTCCGGGGAATATGTCAAAGAATATCGCCGGACCGTTCGGACGCCGCGTTACAATAGGCTGCGGACAGTTTTCATTAAGGTTTGATATCGCAATGCCGTTGTTTGACTGAATCCGGAGATGGCTGTCGGGTTTTATTTTGAATATACCACTGTCCGAAGATGCGCTGATTGTATCGGATGAGTTATTATAAATCATTGTTTCATGATTACTGCCGATGCCAATTGTTCCGCAGGATGCTATTCCTAGTATTAGGGTAAATGCAAACATACGTTTCATTTATTATCTCTTTTATTCGTAAATTTCAACGCTGTCTATGTATGTGCGATTAACAGATTCCAAGGCGCGCGGCTTAAAATCAGGATTGGCTACAATCTCGTCGCTGTCGTCTTCGGGCAGGATTGTGACGATATTTTGCTGTTCTGGCACGGGTGTCTGTGTTACGTTTGCACCATACGTTTTGGATTTATATTTCCCGGTCAGGCGGTCCGGAATCTGGATATATGTCAGCGGGTTTATTCCCGGTGTTTCCATTGCCATTGCGCGTGCCGGTGACAGGCTCTGCTGGTCTATATTATATACCGGCGACAGGAAACTGGTTGGTGCGGCCTTTACCTCACGCGGGGTGGGGGCGCCCGCAATTTCTACGATGCGCAGGGCGCGCTGGCTGGCGCCGTTTGGCGTCAGGCGAAACAGCCCGTCTATGCCGACATAGCCACTGGGGTCGAGCAGATAGGCCGCGTTGGATTTATCAGAATAAATCATTCCCACCGCCAGGTTGGCCGCGTCATATCCAAACGATGCCAGGCGCGACGGCGCCGTGCCGGCGATTTGTTCATATACATTTACAAATGCAGGATTCATTTCCGGCAATGCTGGATATTTTGCCCCGCTTAGCGTTATATCAGAGTCAATATTTGCGCCATCCCACATTGCGGTTCCATACAGGTGCACATCACGCGCCCCAACACCATAATAGCGCAGGAAAGACACCAGTGATTTTGCATCGTCGCCCGTCCCCAGCATCAGAACCGCATCATAAGGCAGGCGGCCAATGGTTTCGGATTTTGATATGCGGTCCAACTGGCGCGAGAGGGATGATTTTTCAATCGCCGTCAGGCGTTCAGTGGTAAGAATATCAGATAGTATTTCGCGTGCGCGGTTGTTTGCTGCGCTGCGCGCGGCGTATAGTGATGCGGTATGTGCCGTGTTTTTAATAGAGTCTGTATCTTTCTCGCGGTAAAAGACAACACCGGCAACGGGGATGTCGTAGTTTGTTGCCGCCGCACGTGCCGCCGCAGCCATAAGACGCCCGGAGCTCGTTTCCGGTGCCAGGATTACCATAGCGCGGCTTTTGTCTGCGGATATCTCACGCACAATGGCCTCGACCCCGTTGGTAGGCATCAGTGCCATTGTCATAACACCGTCGCCGATTGCTGTGGCGTCGGATGTGAAGGATATTGCAGGCATTTCAGACGGCTTCATAGAGCGCAGCATCCGCGCATCGGCCGCAAACAAGGGCCCGACTATTATTTCCGGATTTTGTGACAATGCATTGTTTATTGCCGCGGCGGTATTCGCACCGGTATCAAAGAACGATACCGACAGGCTTTGCGGGGCGCGTTGCAAGACGGCTGTTTCGATTGATGTTTTTATTACGCGTCCGGTGGCGGCGTTGTTGCCCGACAATGGCAATAAGACCGCCATGCGATGTGGTGCGTTGTCTGTTTCGGTATGTGTGCCATACATCGTCTGGGCCGGGCCGGCGGGTGCCAGTGTGCCGTATTCCCCGTGCCATGTGTTACGGGTCGCGGTCGTGGCGCATCCGGTTAACAGCACGCATGTACTTAAGAAGCCTAAAATTTTATTCATATGCATTGAAAAATCCATTTTATTCTGTATCATTTTACTATAAAAGGATTTTGAATGCAAACCGGGCTTTATATTGTGGGAACACCCATTGGAAATTTATCTGATATGTCGCCGCGTGCGATAGAGGTACTGCGCAGTGCGGACCTGATTGCCGCCGAAGATACGCGTGTGTTTGGAAAGCTGGCGTCGCATTTTGATATTAAAACACCGCGCTGTGCGATGCATGACCATAACGAACGGGATGTTGTTCCTGATTTGATTGAAAAGATGCAGCACGGCATGACCGTCGCCGCCGTATCTGATGCCGGTATGCCCGGGGTTAGCGACCCGGGATTTCGCCTGGTGCGTGAATGCCGTGCGGCGGGTGTGCCGGTATTTGTGGTTCCCGGGCCAACGGCGGCTGTTTCCGCGCTGGTGTTGTCCGGATTTCCCACGGACCGCTTTACGTTCTGCGGATTTTTTGATGAGAAAAAAGTGCGTGATGACAATAAAATCAGGCATACAATTATTTATTACGAAAGCCCAAACCGCATTATGTCAACAATTGCATTGCTGGCACGTGTCATGCCAGAGCGGCAAATCGCCATCGTGCGCGAGATTACAAAGATTCATGAAGAAACGATAATCGGATATCCGGCGGAACTGGTCGGTATTACGCCGCCGCGTGGTGAAATAGTTTTGGTTGTTGCGCCGGCCCCTGAATACAAGATGACAGATGCCGAAATACGGGAGATTGTAAACGACGTTGTCGGTGCATCTACCAAGGATGCGGCCGCGGATTTGGCTGCGCGCACCGGTATTTCAAAGAAAGAGGCGTATCGTCGTCTGCTGGAAAAACAAGAGGAACAGGCATGATAAAATTCGTTGGCAGTTTTGAAAAAGTAAGTGCGTTGCCGAATACTCATTTTCCCGAATTCGCCTTTGTCGGGCGCAGTAATGTTGGTAAATCATCACTTATAAATGCGGTTTTGGGGGCACCGGTGGCGCGTACATCCAATACACCGGGACGAACACAGTCGCTGAATTTATTTAATATAGACGACCGCGTTATGATTGTGGATTTGCCGGGATACGGATATGCACGTGTCGCGCGCAGCCAGGCGATGGAATGGCTGGGGCGGTTGGAGCAATATTTGCTGACGCGAAGACAGCTAAAGCGGCTATTCATTTTGATTGATTCGCGTATCGGGCCGCGTGATTCAGATTTGGATTTAATGGACTTTTGCGATGCGAACGCAATTCAGTATCAGATTATATATACAAAAAAAGACAAGCGTATCCGCGAGGAAAAGCAGCATAGCATAGAACACATAGAACATGGTGCCATGGTGCCGGAAATACTGCAGACATCCGCTGAAAAGAAAACGGGGTTGGAACCGATAAGGGCAACGCTTGGAATTAAATAAAAATATCTTTTGTGCATCGAATCCTGCGCGCATGGCGGATGCCCTGTGGCATGTTATCAGCCATGGGGATGCCGATATTTCAGATATGCTTATTTTTCTGCCCAGTCGTCGCGCCGTGCGAACGGTTGAAAAAATGATTGCCGACAAAATGGGGGGGGCGGCGCTGTTGCCGCGTTTGGTTGCCCTGGGCGAAGGGACAGACGACGAATATGCGGACAATGATGACGGTTGTGGTGATGATGTTGTACCAGATATTTTGCGTGTGTGTGTGGCGGCAAAGCTGCTGGCGGCGGATGCAAATATAGGCAGTGTTGGCGCCGCGCTGCCGGTGGCGCGTGATTTGATACGTATGACCGACTATCTGGAAAACGAGGGAATAAATGTTGCCGATATGGACTGGTCGTCGGTCGTAGATGATAAGTATGCCGCACACTTTCAGGCCAAGGCCCAAATGCTAAATATTATCGCGCGTGTTATGCCGCTGTGCGGCGGCGGGCGCCAGACGGCCACCGCGCGTCGCAACAGTGATATTCGCGCATGGATTGATGTTATTCGTCGTCATAATTTTTCACGCGTTATTGTATGCGCATCGACGGCATCGGTTCCGGCCACCGCGGATTTAATGGCGCAAATCGCACAATTGCCCCATGGGCGGATAATATTGTCGGGATGTATTTCCGGTGATGCGGCGGATATTGCGTTGGATACTAATCCATATAATTCCGAATACAAGTTTTTGTCACGTTTGGGGTATGTGCCCGAAGATGTAATAAAGATTGATGTTGGGCCGTCCGCAATGACTTTTTTCAACACGGCGTTTGGTAATAATGTTTCGGCCGATGTTTTAGCGGATATATCGCATTGCACGCTGGTTGAATGTATGCGCGAGTCGGAAGAGGCCGCCGCCGCGGTTGAAATTGCATCACGTGCCACCGCCGCCGGTCAAAGTGTGTTGATAATAACGCCCGATGCGGCCGCGAATCAGCGTCTGTGCGCATTGTTTGCTGCGCGTGGCATCACGGCCGATTTTTCAGGCGGCATATCCGGTACTATGACGGCGGCAGGTCGTGCGATTTTAAACTTGCTTGATGACTGGATAGAGCGCGCTGACAATAGTTTCGAACATGCCTATGCCGCGGCATCGGGAAATTTGTTACGCATGATTTCCAATTTGATAGAGGCCGCGCCCGACGCCATGCGGCCCGTGTTTGATTTAAGCGACGATGAAGCGGGGCCGGTTTGGACGGCACTGGCCGATTTGTCGGCGGCGCTGGATTCAGCGGGGATAGTGCTGAGTGCGTCGGATGCGCGTGCCTTTGTCGCGGACAGTTTGGCCGGGGTTTCCGTTCGACCCCAGATGCAGGCCGATGCGCGTATATGCGTGCTGGGGACGATTGAATCGCGTATGCAGACGGCCGATGTCGTTATATTAACGGGCCTGAACGAGGGGATGTTCCCCGCGCGCGGGTATGAGAATGCGTGGCTGCCGCGGGCGGTGGCGCGGCGTGTGGGGTTGCCGTCTGCGGACCGCAAGGTATCGCTGATGGCGCTGGACTTTATGAATCTGTCTTGCGGGAAGAGGGTGTACTGGCTGCGCAGTAAGATGTCGGGGGGGACCCAGACAACGGAATCACGGTTTTTATCCCGCGTTATGGCGCACCGCGGTCTGTTTGATACATGCGCCGCATCAGATATATTAAACGCCGTGCGTGAGCGCGATATGCCGCCCGCCCGGCCTTTGAACTTTGGTGTCGCCGCACCGGGGGCCGATTGGTCTGATGTTTATGTGACGGAGCTGGAACTGCTGATACATAATCCGTATGCATTTTATGCGCGGCATATATTGCGCCTGTATCCCATGGACGACTGGTGGGCAGGACCCGATGCGCGGACGTTTGGAAATCTGGTTCATGGGGTAATAGAAAACGCAACTGATTTTACGCCCGCCTCTTTGATTACGCAAATGGATGCGCGTGCCCGCCAAGAGGTTGGGGAGCATTCCGTGCTGTATCATTTCTGGCATCGGCGCTTTGAGGAGATTGCCCCAATTGTTGCCGATGTTTTTGGAAAAAATCCCGGGCGTGCAGAGATTGCCGGTGCCGTTCGCGTTCCTGTGGGCAGCGGTGGCGCACGCACGGTGCGTGCGCGTGCGGACCGCGTCTGTGGTGATGTTGTGGTTGATATCAAGACAGGTGCCGCGCCGTCGAAGAAGCAACTGTGCGACGGCACCATGCCACAGTTACCGTTGGAGGCGCATATGCTGCGTTCGGGTGGATTTGGCGCGGCGGCGCGGACGGATTCGCCCCAGATGATGTTTTTGCAACTGCGTGGTGGCGATGTGCGGGCGATTTCATATGACGCGGCCGAGACGAAAGAAATGATAGATGCGGCCCTGGATAAGGTTACGGAACTGTTTAACCAATACACCGCCGGCGCCGCCACGTACGAGTACAGATTACAAAACGAGATTAAATATCGTGCCTATGACGATTTGGCACGCGTGGACGATTAGCACGAATTTGCGCGAATAAAAAATTTATGATAAAATTCGCGCGCAAGTGAGAGTTTATCAGGGGGGGATAGCAAAGTGGCAAAAGATAAATATTTATCCATGCGTAATTTTGTTAGCGGATTTTCATTCGCAAATTTCGGACTATTTACCGGTTTCGCGGACGGAATTTATAATGCCGTTTATTCACTGGTTATTTTGGAGATATTTCGCTCGTCTGCGGTGGTTGGTGTTTATGTTGCCATATATGCGGCATTTTGCATGGTTGTAGGATTGTTTGCAAACGAGCTGCTGCGTCAGTTTTCAAAGGCTAAGCTGTTTTATTTTTCAATGCTGATGCTGGCCGTGTGTTATGCCATGATGAGCTTTTCCATAAAACCGTTTACTTTTATCGCACTGGACTATACAACGGGTATTGCGATTACGCTGGTAGGTGTATTGATACCTTTGTTTATGTCCGACTTTTCAAAAAATATAGGCATGGCAAAGCTGAATGCGCGCTATCACCTGTGGTTAAATGTCGGGGCGTTGTTTGCACCGATGATAGCTGTTGCGATTGCGGGGCATTTTGGAAACAGGGCTGCGTTTTTTGCATCCGCGCTGATATACCTGGCCGGGTGGATGTTCTTTAAGTTTTGCGGAATAGTGCAGGAGGATAAAAAAATCCGCCCCGTTAATACGCGTCGTACAATTCGTGCGCTGGCACGTAATACGCGAATGTTCTTTCGTGCGCCCGGGATGGCACGCGCGTATGCGATAAATTTTGGGTACTACTCTTTGCGGGCGATGCGATATCTCTATGTTCCAATTGTTGTTATTGAAAACGGTTTTTCTAAGGATGCGCTGGGGTGGGTATTGACCCTGGGGATTATTCCATATCTGGTGCTAAGCGAATTTATGGGGCGTGCGGTTCGCCGCTATGGCAAGTCGATATGGCTGATGCTGGGGTTCGGTTCATTTGCACTGTTTTCGGCCGGGGCAACCGTGATTACGGGTGTGCCGCTGTTGGCAATATTCGTTTTATGGCAGATATCGGGGGCCTTAATGGAATCTGTGCATGACCTGATGTTCTTTGATACGGTAAAAAAATCCGACCAGGCCCGTTTCTATGGGATATTTAGAACGAGTGTTAACCTGCCTAATGTTGTGGCGCCAATTCTGGGGGCGGCATGTATTGCGATATATGGCACGACGGCCGCTGTATGGGGGGTAACGGCCGCAATTGGTGCAATGTCGGTGGGTGTGCTGATAGGCGGGCGCCGTTAAACTATTTCAGTTGCGTCCGGGCTATTTTCCTTGTATGATTTTCATACAATTAAAAGGGGAAAATATGGCAAAGAAAGAAGTGGTAAAAGATACGAGCGCAGGGGCCAAGAATCCGGCTTTGGAATCGGCGCTGGCCCAGATTCAAAAACAATTCGGAAAAGAAGCAATCATGAAAATGGGCGACGGGTCGCAGCAGAACATAGAGGCGATATCGTCGGGCAGTCTGGGGTTGGATATTGCGCTGGGGATTGGCGGATATCCGCGTGGGCGAATTGTTGAAATATATGGCCCGGAAAGCAGTGGTAAAACAACACTGGCACTGCATGCGGTGGCAGAGGCTCAAAAGAAAGGCGGAACATGTGCATATATTGATGCGGAAAATGCTCTGGACCCGAGTTATGCTAAAAAGCTGGGGGGTAATGTTTCTGATTTGATTATATCTCAGCCTGATTCCGGTGAACAGGCATTGGAAATTGCAGATACATTGATAAAATCCGGTGCGGTTGATGTTGTTGTTATCGATTCTGTTGCGGCATTGGTGCCCAAGGCCGAGTTAGAAGGAAATATTGGCGATTCTTTTGTTGGTACGACCGCACGACTGATGTCGCAGTCTTTGAAAAAGCTGGCCGGGTCGGTATCGCGCAGCAATACACTGCTGATATTCATTAACCAGATTCGAATGAAAATAGGTGTTATGTTCGGTAATCCGGAAACAACATCCGGTGGAAACGCTTTGAAGTTCTATGCGTCTGTTCGACTTGATATTCGTCGTACGGGCCAGATAAAGGACAAAGAAAACGTTATCGGAAACGAAACACGTGTAAAGGTTGTAAAGAACAAAGTAGCGCCGCCTTTCCGTACGGTTGACTTTAAAATCATGTATGGCGAAGGAATAAGCCGCATTAGTGAAATTTTGGATATGGGTGTGAAATATGACCTGATTGAAAAAGCAGGCAGCTTCTACTCATACAATAATGAACGCATGGGCCAGGGTGAGGCGAACGCCCGCGCATGGCTAAAAGACCATGAAGAAGTTCAGCAACAGCTGTTGGATAAAATCATGGCGCGTGCGGCGGGTATTGCCGAAGAAATGACGACAGGGCCGGCCGATGATGCCGATTCTGACGACAATATTATGGCAGAGTAAAGATAAAAAAGAGGTAATGTGATGAACTTGTCACGAATGGTCGCGATGTCCGATGTTATTATGAACGGGCATGTATTAAACTGGTTCTGGCGCGACCGCGAGCATAGACGCGCCGTGCGCAGTGATGTTATTGCGCGTGTGATACCGCGATATTTTAAGCGGTATCTGCCGGCGGCGGCCGCGGTAAAAGAGTCGGCGCCCATTCGTGATGATAAGGGTGAGAAGATTTTTTCTATATGGCTCCAGGGCGAAGAAAACGCACCCGCGCTTGTAAAGGCATGTTTTCGCAGCATTCGCGCACATTGTACCCAGGAATTGGTTGTTCTGGATGAAAAGACGCTGTTTGAATATATCAAGCTGCCCGATATTATCATGGAAAAACGCAAAAAGGGCATGATAAAGAATGCGCATTTTGCGGATATTTGCCGTGTGGAATTGCTGTATCAATATGGTGGTTTTTGGCTGGATTCAACCGGCTTTGTCACATCACCCATACCACAATGGATAGTAGATCAGGATTTCTTTGTTTATCTGACGGGCCAGCGCGTAGGCAGTCCGTATAGCTTTATGCAGAACTGCTTTATCCGTGCACGCAAGGGGGCATATCTGCTGGCGGCATGGCGGGCGATGATACTGGATTATTGGAGCCATGAAAACAGCAGCTTTGACTATTTCATGCATCAGTTGCTGTTCAAAGCACTGGTTACGGGTGATGCGCGTGCAAAGAAATATTTTAATGCCATGCCACATGTTGACCAGGACCCGACCCATGCGGTCTGGTGGGATATTGCCGACAAGCCGTTTAATAAAAAAGACTTTGATAAACATACCGCCGGCGCATTTTTCCAAAAGACGGCGTATAAAAGTCCCTATGCGGAAAACCCTGCGGCTGGGACGACGGCGGATGTAATGATAAACAAAATGAACAAAGATTAAAAAGGTGCATATATGGCTGCTATTTCGGTAATTATACCCGTATATAACGTTGAAAAATATTTGCGGCGGTGTCTGGATAGTGTTTTAAATCAGACTTTTTCCGACTGGCAGGCGATATGTGTAAACGACGGCAGTCCGGATGCGTCGGATAAAATCCTGGCTGAGTATGCCGCGCGTGACCCACGATTTGTAGTTGTTACAAAAGAAAACGGTGGCCTGTCCGATGCGCGAAATGCCGGGATGGAACATGCAACGGGCGAGTATATTATGTATCTGGACAGTGATGATTTTATTCATCCCCAGACCATGGAAATAGCATATCACATGGCACGTCGTGACAAGTCCGACATAGTTTCTTTTACATACGACAGAATTTACAGACCACAACTTATGGTGCGTCATAAACTGGGGCTTGATACCGACAGTGTTGTGCCGGGGCGCATGCATAAAAAGTACAATGTTGATAAAATCAAAACCCGTGTTACAAACGATGTTTATCAGTATGCGACAGAATATGCACATAATGCATTTAATCCAAAGCGTCGCTGGCTGATAAAGCATTGCCAGGTTTGGAAAAATATGTATCGACGTGATTTGATTGCGGATACACCTTTTATCAAAGGCATTTTGTTTGAAGATTTCCCGTGGTGGAGTGCCGTTATGCTTAAAAATCCACGTGTTACGATAACTGCGCTGCCACTTTACTTTTATGTGCCGAACTTTGGCGGAATTGTTTTATCGGCAAAGCAACTGCGTATTATGCAAAGCCTGTGCACAGGGATAGAAAGCGCATACAAGCTGTATGCGGGCCGCGCGAATGAATATCAAATGACACAGTGGTCACGAAAGTTTTTGTGGCTGTTTATAAAGTGGGCCTGGCGCAAGGTGCGCTATCTCGACAATGATGCGGACCGTGATGTGGCGCGCGCATGTTTGTGCGGGCTGAAAAAAACAGGGGCGCTGCAAAATCCGCCGACGCGTCGTGCACGGCGTATGCGTCATGACATTTATGACTTTATCAAAGGCGGGTGCAAGAATTCATGATTTCCGTTGTTGTGCCCGTTTATAATGTTGCCAAATACCTGCGCAGATGTATCGACAGCGTGCGTGCCCAGACATATACTGACTGGGAAATGATATGCATAAACGACGGCAGTACTGATAAATCGTCTGAGATTTTAAGTGAATATCTGGAAAAAGATTCCCGAATCCGTGTTATAAACAAGCAAAACGAGGGTGTGTCCGCCGCCAGAAATGACGGTGTCGCCGCCGCGCGTGGTGATTGGATTTTATTTTTGGATAGTGATGATTTTATCCATCCTCAGACGCTGGAGATAACGCACCGCATTGCGGCCAAGGCTGGGGTGGATATTGTATCTTTTCGACATGATGCGCGCATGCATCGGCGCGTACGTGCTGGAATGCTTGTCGGTATCAGGATTGCTCCCAGTGTTCGTCAAAAGAATTATGATGTAGAGCGGGTAAAATATAAAACAACGGGAAATCTTATAAAATATACGACCGAGCGCAATCATAGCTTTGGCCGTTGGCGTGTACGTCATTGTTATCCTGTAATGCATTTGTATCGTCGGGCGCTGATTTCAAACATTGGATTTGATACGGATATAAAAATCACCGAAGATTTTCCATGGTGGACGCGTGTAATATTCGCGCATCCGCGTGCGGCTATAACCCGTTTACCGTTGTATTATTATGTGCCGCATTGGTCCAGTGCACTAAATAGTGCCCACGCCCAGCGGATGTATGAAAATGTCGGCATGTCGATAATGCGTTCTTATTCTGTGGCGGCCGATGCCGCAACGCCGCATGAAATGCGCTGGTGGCAGCGTGAATTTTTATGGCCCTTTATAATAACATGTGTACGCGCTGTGCGTCGTGCGGGGGATGAAATAGATAAGTCTGGGGCGGCGACGCGCCTGGCATGTATGGAAAAAATGGGATGCTTTGATAACCCGTCCGGTTTTCGTGCACGCAAATATCGCCGCTGGATTCGCAGATTTATCGCGGATTCATAAATTCCGACTTATATTCCTGTTTCCTCGAAGCGTGCGGGGATTGTTGTAACCCACTTTAGTCCCAGCATACCCGGTTTATTCAAATCATATATTGGACGAAATATACGCTGCATTATGCGTGCCAATGTGCGCGGCATGTTTTTATTACGCGCGCGCGTTATGATTTCTATCGTGCGCGCACGTTTTTTTAAATGACGTGCCCACGACGGATTTCTGTCGCCAATTTTGTTCTTTATCATATCCAAATCTGCACCGCCAAAGTGAAGCAGGTAAAGATTTTTATCTATATGAAAATTATGACCCTTTACGCTGTGAAAGCCGCTGCCCCAGGTGGCGGGGCGGCTTAGCACCACGGGTTTAGTATAGCGGGTCGACATTAAGGCATATTTACGCTGGGGCAGCATTGGCATGTCTGGGTCCAGTGGCGCCTCAGAGTTTAAATCCATTCCCACATCCAGCCCCAGGCCCGATAGCGATGTGTTAATTTTTTTGTCCGACAAATACTGACGCAGCGTCATACCCAATTCCGGGTCAACAACAAGAAATTCATCACAGTCACAGCCCACAACAATATCATAACCGTCATCGAATAGTTTTTGTGCCAAATCCGACAGCAGCAGTATGCGTGTTTTATCGCCTTTTTGAACCGCCTGGTCGCGGTGGGGCAGGCGCGTTATATTCGTGCGCCCTGCGCGTGCAGGAATTGCCTGGTCCAGGCCGTCAAGGTAGATATATAGGTTTTCTTCGCCGAACTGTTCCCCGTAATATGATATCCAGCGGTTTAGAAAAAATTCGTCATTGCGAGCCATTGTTATTGCCGCAATGCGCTTGGTACTTATGTGCTTCATATTTGTCCCTTGCGCGCTTTCCCCAGGGCGTATTTTACCCCGCGCATAAGTATTTTAACCGGATTGTTTGTCAAAAGCCAGTCTATATATTCAGCGCCCCATGTACGTCGCGCGTTTTCCAATATTGATGCACGGGCATCGGGGGCAATGTGATTTAGAACATATAATATCTGGCGCCCCAGGCGGCCGCCATGACGTGAAAAGGCGACTTTTTTCATAAAGGGCAGGCCGCCACGATACAGCTTTTTTATCTGATTATATATCCCGCGGTTTTCAACCGTATATATGCATCCCCACGCCAGGCCATGTTTTGATACCAGTGCGGTAAACCCCTGTTCATATAGTTTTGTGACGCTGCCTTTGTCTGTTTGCTTGCGTACGGATTGTATAAACTTCTTAAACCAGGGGGCTAAGAATACTGTTGCCCGCATACCTATGAACCATGACTGGATATGGGGATGGGCGGGGTTGGGATTGCATACAGGGCCAAAGGCATCCACGTCCAATGATTCCATTTCATTTAATATTTTTCCAATATCCGCCAGTGGACCATAGATGGAATCATTTGCCAGATATACAAAATCGTAATCGCTTAGAATGCCAGCTTTGCTGGCATACATGTATGCCCGTTTATAAGAACCAAAGTCATATTCGCCATGACGCGCGGCGGTCGCCGCAACAGTAAATGGCGCCAGCTTTTTTATTGACCCGTCGTCGCAGTCGTTATCCATGTGTACGATAACATCGCCGTATTGGGACAGTTCGCGCACATAGTATTCCAGTGATGCGTCAACATGTCCCATGCGGTCGTATGCTGCGACCAGAAACAGTCTTTTGATAGACATTTGTATTCCTATTTATTTAATATATGTATATAATAAACGTAAAGTCCCACTTTTTCAATATAGGAGTGTAGATTGCAGTGTGATATTTATACCAGCGATAAATATAAAAAATATTTCCATAGCGATATCGCCGCGCGTCAAATATGTGGTGCGCCTTTTGATGATAGTGCGCTGGATATAGACTGCATAGATTCCGGGTTGGTCGCGGTCGATTGTGCGACGGGGGCCTTTGGAATATTTGACGTTGATAACAAATTTGTGAAATCTTCGCTGCAACTGCGCGGCAAAATGGGGCAATTTATCCCGGATGTAAAAAAACTGTGTGTGGAAAACTGTGCTGATACGGCCATATTCTTAGGCAATATATATCCGCATTTTGGACATTTTTTGCTGGAACATTTAAATCGCGCATGGGGGCTGGGGCGCGTATATAAAAAGGGAATGAAGGTAATCTTTATTGATAATAAAAACATCGGGGCCCAAAAGTTTGTTTTCGACTTTACCGATATGCTAAATATTCCAAGACGTGATGTTGTTATATTAACCAAGTCTGTGCGGTATAAGAAAGTCTATATACCGGCCCAATCTTGGGTAACCCAGCATCGTGCGCATACAGACTTTTGCAAGGCGTTTGACGCTATGGGCGCGGGTGTTTCGGGGCCGGGTGTCGGCGACAAGGTATATGTTTCGCGTGCCGCATTACCCGCCGATATGAAGGTGTTTGGTGAGGAGCGGATTCAAAATATATTCAAAAAAAATGGATATGCGATAATTTATCCTGAAAAGATGCCACTGGCACATCAAGTGGCGGCTATAAAGAATGCCAAAGTTTTGGCGGGGTGCGGGGGGACTGCACTGCATTTGGCGCTGTTTATGAAACCGGGCGGGCGCGTAGTGCAGATAAAAAGAAATACAGGGATAAAGGATAATGGCCCGATACAGTGGATGCTGAACCAGGTGCGCGGTTTGAATAGTGTGTTTATAGAGGCGTCGGTTGAAAAGCGCAAGTCAGAGCATCAGTCCAAGCTGCCTCAAATAATAGGCGTAACAGAACACTTGCAACGCTTTTTCGATGACAACGGATTTAAGTATTCGGCTCGTGATGTGGAACAAGACAAAGCGGCGTTTGCCGAATATGAAATTGCGCTGGCCGCGGCCAGCGCCGCCCATGGCGGCGCAATATATATGCGTTTAAAGCGTTTTATAATCAAGTTTGTGACATGCTTTGTACCCGGTCGCGTACGGCGCGGGCGTGTTCGCGCATGGCTAAAGGAAAGGCTGTAAAAAAATCCCCAAACGGGGATTTTTTTACATTTCTGTATTACGGCGCATTTTTTTACGCATATTACTGTCTAGCTCTTTCTTGCGCAGACGTATTGTCGCCGGTGTTATTTCAACCAGTTCATCGTCCTGGATGTATGACAGTGCTTCTTCCAGGGTGATTTTACGCGGCGGCGCCAAGAACAGCTTTTCGTCCGCCGTGACCGAGCGCATGTTTGTCAGTTCTTTGCCTTTTATCGGATTTACTTCCAAATCATTTTCTTTTGTGTGTTCGCCGATAATCATGCCCGAATAAACTTCTGTCTGGGGGCCGATAAACAGTGTGCCGCGCGGCTGCAGGTTAAAGAGCGCATACGTCGCCGCAGAGCCGTTTTCCATTGATACAAGCACGCCCGGGCGATACTGTACAATGGGGCCGCGGTATGGACCGTATTCGGCAAATACGCGGTTCATAATGCCGGTGCCGCGCGTGTCTGTACGGAATTCGGACAGATAGCCAATAAGGCCGCGTGACGGTGCGGAAAATACAATACGTGTTTTGCCAATGCCCGATGGCTTCATTTCAGTAATTGTTGCCTTGCGCTTGGTCATCTTTTCAATTACAACACCCGAGAATTCGTCATCAACGTCTATTACAACATCTTCGATAGGTTCCAGCTTTTCGCCATTTTCGCCATCTATCATTACAACGCGTGGACGTGATACGGACAGTTCAAAGCCTTCGCGACGCATTGTTTCAATTAAGATACCAAGCTGTAATTCACCACGGCCGGATACTTCAAATGCTTCGTTATTTGCGCTTTGGCTTACTTTTAGGGCGATGTTTGTTTCCGCTTCTTTGAACAGTCGTTCGCCAATCATGCGCGATGTCAGCTTTTTGCCGGATTTTCCAGCCAGCGGCGATGTATTAACAAAGAAGGTCATCGTCAGGGTCGGCGGGTCAATCGGCAGTGCGGGGATGGGTTCTGTTACCTCGGGCGCGCACAGGGTGTCGGCCACAGTCGCCTTTGAAAAGCCCGCGACAACGACAATATCGCCCGCAGATGCTTCTTCTCGGGATACTTTTTCAACACCACGATGTTCAATGATTTTTGTGATTTTAGCGTTTTCTATGAATTCGCCCGACATTGATATTGCCTTTACCGCCTGGCCCACGCGAACGGTGCCGGATTCAATCTTGCCTGTCAATATACGACCGACATAGGGGTCCGCCTCCAGTGTGGTGGCCAGCATGCGGAATGGTGCATTCAACTGGCAGCGTTCGCCATTGCAGTCGGGGGCTGGAACATGATCGACTATCAACTGGAACAGTGGGGTCAAATCGGTATGCGGGTCGTTTAAGTCACGCACAGCCCAACCGTCACGGCCGACCGAATAAAGATATGGGAAATCCAACTGCGAGTCGTTTGCACCCAGCTTGTCGAATAAGTCAAATGTTTCTGTTAATACTTCGTCTGGGCGTGCATCTGCGCGGTCAACCTTGTTAATGCATACAATCGGGCGCAGCCCCAGCTTTAATGCCTTTGATAGTACGAATTTTGTCTGGGGCAGGGGACCCTCAGCGGAATCGACCAGCAATACTACGCCGTCAACCATGGACAGAATACGTTCCACCTCGCCACCGAAATCGGCGTGCCCGGGCGTATCTACTATATTGATTTTATAATCGCGCCATTGAATCGACGTGGGTTTTGCAGATATTGTAATACCGCGTTCACGTTCGATATCACCGCTGTCCATGACGCGGTCTTCGACTTTTTCGTTTTCGCGGAATGTTCCGGATTGTTTAAGCATGTTATCAACCAGGGTGGTTTTACCATGGTCAACGTGCGCAATGATTGCAATGTTGCGAATTTTCATTAAGTTGCCTTTTTAGTATCGGGAACAGGGTATAACAAAAAATCAAAATTTCAAGAAATAAGGTTGTTTTTATGATAAAATATAAAAAATCTAAGGTGAGGAGAGTCATGAAAAAAATATTGCCGATAATTATGTGCTTGCTGGGTGGGGGTGCGTACGCAATGAACGAGACGGCCGATATGCTGCGCCGATGCGAAGGGGTAAGTGTCACAAACGCTGATAATTACATATTGCGATGTGCGCGCGATGAAAAGATAATCGATACCATGAAGCAGGGCCCCGAGCAGTTTTTCAGCGCCGACAATGACGGCGATATAAGTGGCAGTTTTTTGGATTCTATCCCGGAAAACAGCGATTATATATATGTAAATGTTATCAGAAATTCGCCCGATACACGATATAAGGACCAGACGTGCTATCGCTTTATCAGTGAAAAAGACATGCGTCGTGACGGATATTATGCGACCGAAGTTTGCGAGTATGAAAGGGCGGACTTTTATTTATAATGGCTTGACAATTAAAAATATTTGTCTATAATAGTGTGGTGAAAATAAAAGAGAGGCTATTATGCAGACAAATAATAAAGAAATTGTTGTTCTGTCAATCAAAAGCGGACTGCGTGCTTTTTATGAACTGGCGTATATGAAGGCGTATCGTGGTTCATGGTATAAAAAGCTGTCGCATTCACAGCAGTTGCAGGTAGGGCGTGCAATGTTTGCTCTGCGCGATATTGCGGCCGCGCCGGAAACGCATTTCTCGCGTGAGGCAACCGAGAGCCAGTGGCGCACCCGTGGCAAGGAATATGCCAAGAGTCACGGTATGGCTGAAGAATGGGCGTCATATTACATTGTCCCGTCGGCTGCCGACATGGTTCGTGAAAAGGTAGAGCCTGCGTTTTGGAATGATTATCAGATGCGCGCGCGTTTGTACAATTTCTGTGAAAAGGTACAGGACTGGTACTATAATTCTACATCTGCCGAACCGAAAGGGAAGGCTCTGGCGCAGACTAACGGTGAAGATATTATCGCGATGTCAAAAAGAATTACCAATGACTGCAGTATTGAAAAAGACGGTCGTGTGGTACATTATATAAACAAGTTCTTGGAAAGTTCGATGGTTCAGCGTCTGCTGATTACAGGATATTCTAAGCAGAAATAAATAAAAAAAATCCGGCCGGTGCCGGATTTTTTGTTTAGTGCTTCCCGCCGATTTTCGTGCGACCCGACATCAGTGGCTGCAGCTTTTTCGGTATATTTACACTGCCGTCGGCGTTCTGGTGGTTTTCAATCACAGGTACCAGTGCGCGCGGCACGGCGATGCCGGTGTTGTTTAACGTGGCGCAAAAGCGTACGTCACCGTCGGCGCCGCGGTAACGCGTGTTTGTGCGTCGTGCCTGAAACTGGCCGATTGATGAGCAACTGCCCAGTTCGCGGTATGTGTTTTCAGATGGGACCCATGCCTCAACATCGTTCATTTTTACTTTGTTAAAGCCCATGTCGCCGGTGCAGTTTGCGATAACCCGATAGGGCAGTTCCAAGTCTTCCATGATTTCACACAGGTTCGCCAGCAGCAGTTCATGCATTTCATCGGATTGTTCTGGGGTGCAGTAAATGTACTGTTCTACTTTGTTAAACTGATGAAAGCGTACAAGTCCGCGTGTGTCGCGACCGGCGGCGCCGGCCTCTTTGCGGAAGCAAGGTGAAAAGCCCGCGTATTTTATAGGCAGGTCTTTTTCTGCTAGCATTTCGCCACTGTGCAGCGAGTTTAGTATTATTTCCGCTGTTCCCGCCAGACAGCGGTCTGTCCCGCTTAGCATGAATACATCGTCGGCCATAACAGACATATCCGAACCCATAAAGTGGCCCGCGTTAAATATTGTCTGGGGCTTTGTAATAGACGGGCATTCGACAAATCGGAATCCCTTTGATATTAGTTTTTGAATCACGTATGTTTCAATCGCCAGTTGGAGCTCGGCGGCCTCGCCCATAAGGGCATAGGTACGTGTTCCGCAAATCTGGGCGATTTTTTCCGGCGCCCACCAGTTATTCATATCCAACAGGTCCCACTGGGCGCGCGGGGTAAAGTCAAACTGGCGCGGTGTTCCCACGCGGCGGATTTCCACATTGTCAGAATCATCACGCCCCAGGGGGGATGTCGGGCTGGGGATTTGGGGAACGCGGTGCATTAAATCATTGAGCTTTTCTTCTTTCTCCGCCAGTTCGGCCAACTCTGCCGCGATTTCTTCGCCTATCTTTTTAGATGCCGCAATCAGCGGTGCCTTGTCCGATGCAGTGGGGATTTCACGTGTGATTTTATTTTTTTCCGCGGTCTTTGTCTGGGTCAGTGTTTTTAGTTCGCGTACACGCCCATCCAGTGCCAGTATTTCATCCGTATAATCGGTAAAACCCTTTGACGCGCATGCCTGGCGTACAATGTCGGGATTTTCACGTATAAATCTTATATCCAGCATTTTTATTCCTTTTTGTCTATCTAATCATAGTATCGCGCACGCCAATGCGCAATTATAAAATGCATTTGCAGACAGACTTTTCGTATGATATGCTGGGGCAGATATGAAAGACAAAGGAAAGTTACAATGAACGATGTTGTTATGTATGACGTTATTATATTGGGGTCGGGCCCTGCGGGTTTAACGGCCGCGCTATATACGTCGCGTGCGAATAAAAAGACATTAGTGCTGGGGGGTGACCGGCTGGGGGGGCAAACGGCCGGAATCGCTGTTTTGGAAAATTATCCGGGCTGGGCCGGCAGTGGTTCCGAACTGGCTGAGTTTATGAAGAAACAGGCCGAAACCTTTGGGACGGAAATTGTGTTTACATCTGCGAAAAGCATTGATGGCGACGCAGACAGCGGATTTAATATTCTGTGTGATAATGGCCGACGTTATGTCGGGCGCACTGTTATCATCGCGACGGGTGCATCACCGCGCAGACTGCAAATAGAAGGTGCGCGCGAATTTATGGGCAAGGGTGTTTCATATTGTGCAACATGCGACGGCTTCTTTTATCATGAAAAAGATGTTATCGTTCTGGGCGGTGGGAACAGCGCACTGAATGATGCGCTGTATCTGGCGGATTTGGCAAAGAGCGTAAAAATAGTTTATCGCAAGGGTGCCTTTACCCGGGCCGAGGCCGTATTGCGCAATCGTGTGGCAGAGCGTGAAAACATAGAATGTCTGTTTAACACAGATTTGACAAAGATTGCCGCAACCGATGATGAACGCCTGATTGTTACGACAACAGACGGCGCCCAGATTGTTACCGACGGACTGTTTGTTGCAATCGGACACGAGGCGAACACAGACTATTTAAGCGAGGATGTCGCGCGTGATAATATGGGGCGCCTGGCACAGGGCAGCCTGCCGGCGGGTATGTTTGTGGCCGGTGACGTTGAGTCCGGGATAAAAATGCAAATTGCGACCGCTGTTGGCACCGGGTGCAGCGCGGGTATGGATGCGATTGCGTATTTGAATTCCAAAAGCTAAATATAAGCTAAAAATCCTTGCGCAGGGGGCGGGAAACTAGTACAATAGGCGTATAATTAGTATGCCTAATAAAAACCGCCGTTTTTATCGGTCCTTTTTTTGCGGTCATGGTTTGTTGTGCGGCCAACGCGGGAACGACTGTCAATGGGAACTGTCTTTATAAGGATATGTATGAATGCTGGTGGTGTCCTGTTGGGGGGACAAAGCCCGGGGCGACGTGTACGGTAGGATATGCGGGTTGCCTAAACAATTCTTATATCAGTGATATCGGGGATAGTCCCGTTACAGTCCAAAACGGCAGTCAAACAACAACATATACATGTACGGCGGCCGGCTGGGAGGCGAAAACATCAGGGGGATCGTCATCATGCGACAGGTATTCTTATTATCAGCCCGGATATGGATGCAAGACATGTCCTTTGCCGGATTTTACGTATGAAGACGGCATCGACCTGATGCCGCGTGGCGATAATTATCAGTTTTTATTAACAGGCTGCAATATCTTTCTCTCTACAGGAACTGTATATAAGGATGACACAGGGCTTTTTGTTTATACAGAAAATGTTACCTGTTATCACTCAGGCAAGCTGTAGCGGGGGGCTACTTTTTGCCAAAGTGTTTCTTTAAAATTTCGTAAGCATCGGCGATTTTTGTAAATTCTGTCGCCGCGTTTTTAATGTTATGTGCCGTGTCGGGGTGATATTTTTTTGCCAGCACGCGGTATTTTGCACCAACATCACGCCATGTTGCCGCCGGGGTCAGGTCAAATACCCGCAGGGCAGAAACAACCGGCCCCGGTGTTTTTGAAGGTGCCGGCCGGCGGTCAAATTCCGAGCGACCGTTAATAAAATCGTTTATGAATTTTACATAATCTGATGCATCCTGGTTGGCGCTTTGCTTGTCGCGCAGTGGGGCGCCAAATGTCTGGCGTTCCCAGTCATCCTCGATTTCGTCCGCCGTCATGTTTGCGTAAAAGTTCCAGTTTTTGTTATATTCGGCGGCGTGTTCGCGGCAAAAGAACCAGTATTCTTTTAAATCGCGCGATTTGGGTGCGCGACAGGTCCCGGCCTTGGTACAGCCCGTGTGTTCGCATTTCTTTATCATATTTTCTTATCCAAATTTTGACCGCCCAGCGGGTGGCATGTTTTTACCGTTTCAATCAAATTATCCGGCATTACGTGTGTATATATCTGGGTTGTTGCAATATCTTCGTGGCCCAGCATTGTTTGTATCGCGCGCAGGTTGGCGCCACCCGCCAACAGATGCGAGGCAAACGAATGGCGCAGTACGTGCGGACTGACCCGGTCGGGTGATATGCCCGATAGTACGGCGCATTTTTTCAATATTTTAAACAGCCCGTCGCGTGTTATATGGCCGGCCGTACTGTTGGATGGGAATACAAATTTTGAATCCGTATCACCGCGGATATTTAGCCATTTTGATAACGCATCCTGGGCGCCATCGTGCATGGGAACGATGCGTTCCTTGGCGCCTTTGCCATGTATCAGCAGGCGGCCGGGCAATATTGCAGATACCTGCAGCGTGCACAGTTCCGACACGCGCAGACCAGATGCATAAAGCAGTTCTATAATCGCGCGCAGGCGCGTTGCATTCCGCGTATCCCCCGCCGACGATATCAGCAGTTCTATCTCTTGCTGGGTCAGCAGCTTTGGCAGCAGCTTTTCCCGCTTTGGCAGTTCTAAATCAGCCGCTGGATTTTTTTTGATAATTTTTTCCAGCATCAGGAATTTATAGTAGCCGCGCAGGGCGCTGGCCTTGCGCGATATGGTGGATGCCTTGTCAGGCAGTGTGGATAGATAGGCCGTTAAATCAGCGTTACTGGCGCCCATTAGGCCGGCGGGCAGCGCGGCATCGGCCGCGCGCAAATCAGATGCGTATGCCCCCAGGGTATTTGTGGTGCGCCCGCGTTCCGCGGCCAGGGCCTCCAAAAACGGCTCTATATAATTCATGGGTATAATACTATTTCCGTAACGTTCTGGGCCGGCGGGAATGAAATTATCATAAGTGCGACAATAGCTATAACAACGATGGCTATTATAATTCTGTTGCGAACTTTGTTATTGTTTTTCTTCTTTAAAGGCATGTGTATCCCCGGATGTTTATATTGTATCAAAGCTGGCTATAAATGCACCGGCCGCGGCAATGATGATCAGCGGCGGCGCCACCACCGCCAGCAGCGGCGGCAATGCACCGGTCGCCCCCAGTGCGTTGAACATATTCAGCATAAAGTATAATGCAAAGCATGTGATGATACCCATGCCAAACTTTACGCTAAATGAATAATTGCGGCGCTGCTTGGTCTGGGAAAACGCCACCCCCAGTGCCGCCATTGCAATCATGGTCAGTGGCAAAAACAGCAGGGTCCAAAACTGAATCAGGTGACCACGGACGGGAACGCCAATATCATTCATTTTTTCAATAAAGCGGGGCAGTTGCCAGAAAGATATCTGGTCCGGCTGCATATAGCGGTCCAGAACGTTTTGCGGGTTTAGCAGGCTGGGGCTGTGCCAGGGGCCGGTGCGCATGCGTGCCGCAGAATCCCAAATTGTGGCCGATTTAGAATCCAGGCCATCGTTGGATAGCGTTATGCTGTCGGTCTTGATGCGCTCGGTTATTTTAAACTCAGAATTTTGAACATATAGCGTTGCGTTTTCAAAAGTAAGCCGGCCCGGGGCGGCACGCATGTTTTCCGCCTTCATGGTGATGTAACCGGCGGGTGATTCCTCGCGCAGCCAGATTGCATCATCTACCAGCTTTAGCTGGGCCGCACTGATGTGGCTGGTGCTGAGGCTGACGGAATATGGATTAACGACCGTGGTTGCAAAGATGCCAATCAGGGCCGCGCCAATCAATAATGGTCGCGCCGCCTGGTACGGGGACAGGCCGGCACTTGATACTATAATGCTTTCGCTGGACTTTGTAAGGTTATAAGACGCCAGCAGTGTTCCCATAAATACCGCCAGGGGTAAAAACAGCGGCACGTATTCCAGCAGGCGCATCCATGCATCCGCCACGGTTTCGATAACCGTTGGGTTGGCCGGCAATCGCTCAACAAACGTTACGGCCAGTATTATGCCGCATACAACCAGCATAACCAAACCCACGCCCGAGAAGAAGCGACGCATTAAAAATCGGTTTAAAATATTGAAGCTAAACATTGCTTTTAAGTATATATCCTTCATTTGATAATTGCAAAATTAAAATGAATGCTTATAATTTCTTTAAAAATACAGGAAAGATACAATGGAAAAGAAACCAATTTCGCGCGCAGGATTTGATGCGTTGCTTAAAGAATTGAAGGATTTAAAGGAAAATCAGCGGCCCGAGATTTTAAAAATAGTTCAGTGGGCCCGTTCCCTGGGGGATTTGTCTGAGAATGCTGATTACAGTGCAGCTAAAGAAAAACAGCGCCAGATAGACAAGCGGATACAGTTTATAGAAGGCGTTGTCGGAAACGCCAATGTTGTGGATGTTGAATCTTTGAGCGGTGATCGCGTCGTATTTGGCGCCAAAGTGGTCGCCGAAGACGATGATGGCAACCGGATGCAGTGCCGCATCCTGTCGGATATAGAGGCCGACGGGCGCAGTGTTATATCTTGCACATCGCCGGTGGGGCGTGCGCTTATTGGGCGTTGCGTGGGTGATACGTGTGTGGTGCGTTTGCCATCTGGCGAGAAAGAGTATGAAATTCTGTCGGTTACGTTCAAGGAATAATTCGCGATGTCTGTACGCGTTCTGCCGGATTTTTTAATTAACCAAATCGCCGCCGGCGAAGTGGTGGAGCGACCTGCGTCTGTTGTAAAGGAACTGGTGGAAAATGCGCTGGATGCCGGGGCTGACAATATTGTTATAGATGTTGCGGACGGCGGTCGGACCATGATATCGGTTATGGACAACGGCAAGGGGATGACGGCCGATGATTTAAAGATTGCCATTACCAGGCATGCGACGTCAAAATTGCCCGATGATGATTTGCTGAATATAAATTTTATGGGATTTCGTGGCGAGGCGCTGCCGTCAATTGCATCTGTGGCGGATATGACGATAGATACATTTCGCGCGGGGGATAAAAACGGCTGGCAGATAGACGCTAATACTGGGGAAGTTCGGCCGTGTGCGTGGGATTCGGGGACGCGTGTTCGCGTTAAAAATCTGTTTGGTAAGACGCCCGCGCGGTTAAAATTCCTGCGTGCGGACCGTGCGGAAATGGTTGGCGTTCTGGAGGTGGTCAAGCGCCTGGCGATGGCGCGGCCAGACGTTGGCTTTGTTCTAAACGACAAATGGTGTTTTTCAAAAAATCAGGACCTGGAGGCGCGAATTGCCGACGTTATGGGTGATGATGTGCGGGGTAATATGCTGCGTGTGGATGCGGTATCGGCCAGTGATGCATCAATGCATTTACGTGGCTTTATCTCACGCCCGACTTTGCGTCGTGCATCCAGTGTGGACCAGTATTTGTTTGTCAATGGCCGTCCGGTCAAGGACAAGGTTTTAGTTAGCGCTTTGCGTGCCGCATACATGGATGTAATGCATGCGCGCGAGTTTCCGCTGTGCGCTCTTTATCTGACGCTGGACCCGCGAAACGTAGATGTAAATGTATCCCCCGCCAAGACAGAGGTTCATTTTTTAGAGCCGGCGCATGTCAGGGCTTTTATTATAAAATCACTGCGCAGTGTTTTGGCACAGACGATGAATGCGTCGCTTTCGCGACCGGCCGTGCCAGAAACTGTCGCGACCCCGGTTCAGCAAAATCTGACACCCAGGACGGATTTTCATCTGGGGCTGGCGCGGGCGCCTGTGGGGCGTATGCCGGAATTTAGCGCTATGCGTGTATGTGAGCCGGTGTCTGCTGCTGCGGACAATTTCGGACCCTTTGCATCTGATTTTTCGCATCGCCAGGTTGCCGGGTCGGTAAATGCCATGCCTGTTACGGAAAAGGTTTCCGATATCTTTGATGAAATGCCATTGGGGCGTGCAATAGGGCAGTTTGGGAATAAATACATTATTGCGGCGCACAGTGACGATTTTATTATCGTGGACCAGCATGCCGCACACGAGCGTATAACATACGAGCGACTGCGTGCGCACTCTATAAAGGTTCAGCCACTGTTAACACCGATTGTCGTTACCTTGCGTGCGGAAGATGTGGCGGCGATATTATCCGTTGCGGAAGAATTGGCCGCGTGCGGATTAACACTGGATGCGTTCGGTGATGATGCCGTTGCGATTTCGGCAAAGCCCGCGGATTGGAGTTTGGACTGGGGCGCGACGCTGCGGGCGGTCGCAGACGAGGTGCGTGCGAACGGCGCATCGGCCCAGTTGCATGAGAGATTGCATCTAAAGCTGGCTAATTTTGCATGTCATCACAGTGTGCGTGCCGGACAAAGGCTGGATATGGACAGTATGAACGCATTGCTGCGGGATATAGAACGGACCCAGCGCGCGGGTCAGTGCAACCATGGCAGACCTGTCTATAAAATTATTCCCATGCATGAAATTGACGGCTGGTTCGAGCGCGCCTAACCTTAACTATTTCCTTTACAGACGGCTGTTTTTTGTCTATTCTGGTGGCATAAAAAGACAAGGAGATTTTAAATGGAAGGTGAAAATATTGCCGTGGCGACAGATGTAGTAACAAATGCCCCTAAGAATGATATGTGGGGGCTGCTGGCCTATTTGTTGGTCGTGTTCGGGATAATCTATCTGTTCATGGTTCGCCCGCAGCGCAAGCGGATGGCGGAATATAAAAAGATGTTGGATTCCATAAAGGTTGGAAACCGCGTTATGGCGGCCGGTATTTACGGTGTTGTGAAAAAAATTGGCGAAAATACCTTGGATATTGAAATTGCCAAAGGTGTTGTAGTCGAGGTTAATAAAAACGCCGTCGCCGGTGTTCAGGAATAGGTTTTCATAAAAGGTAGAATGGTATGTTAAAAAAACTGGCAATAATATTCGTTGCGGTATTTTGTGTTTTGTTGGCCGTGCCAACCATGATGCCGGGGGCTGCAAAGTATTTCCCGTCATGGATTCGTCCGATACCGCTGGGCTTGGATTTAAAGGGTGGTGCGCAGCTGCTGCTGGAGGTGGATACCAACACAATGATGCGTGAAAAGTCAGCGCAGCTATACGAAGAAACGCGCAGTGCGCTGATTGACCGCGACAAAGGTGTGGTACGTTTTTCCAATCTGCGTAATGTTGACGGCACTGTTTCTTTTGTCGTTCGTGACGAGGCGGATGTTTCCAAGGCCAAGGGGCGCCTGAAAAGCGTTTTAGGCAACAGCGTTGACATAGATTCCGACGGTCGTACGATAACATTGTCTTATTCGGATAAGCAAAGGGAAGAAATGGTATCCGATGCATTGACGCGTAGCATAGAGATTGTGCGTCGGCGTATCGATGCGCTGGGTACAAAGGAGCCTTCTATCCAGACCCAGGGCGGAAAATATATTCTAATTCAGCTGCCCGGTGTTGATAATCCGGAACATATAAAAGAACTTATCGGGCAGACGGCAAAGATGACATTCCATCTTGTTAATGAAAATGTCCCGGCAGAACAGGTGACATCAGGTCGTGCGCCGGCTGGAACGGAATTTATGCCCTATATGGATGCACCGGAGCAAAAGGTGGCTGTCTATTCGCGGGTAGAGGTGTCCGGTGAAAACCTGAAGGATTCTCAGGCCGACTTTGACCAGAATAACATGCCGGTTGTATCAACTGTATTTGATGCAACGGGTGCGCGTCGGTTTGCAAAACTGACAACGGAACATGTAGGCGAGCGTTTTGCAATCGTGCTTGACGGCAAAGTGTTGTCTGCCCCGGTTATACGTGAGCCGATTCCGGGTGGTCGCGGCCAGATTTCCGGTGGCTTTACACTGCAGGGGGCAAAGGATTTGGCGGTACTGTTGCGCAGTGGCGCACTGCCGGCGCCGCTGTCGGTGATAGAAGAGCGCACTGTTGGTGCGGGTCTGGGGGCGGATACGATTGAGCAGGGTAAAATCGGTTCGGCTGTTGGTGTTCTGTTCGTGCTGATATTCATGATATTCTTCTATCGTGGTTTCGGGCTGATTGCGGATATCGTATTGCTGGTTAACCTGGCGATGATTATAGGAGTTTCCGCGCTGTTTGGGGCGACGCTGACGTTGCCGGGGATTGCGGGTATCGTGTTAACGCTGGGCATGGCGGTGGATGCAAACATACTGCCGTTTGAGCGTATTCGTGACGAAGTCCGTGCCGGGGTGCCTACTTTGCGGGCCGTTGATATCGGGTTCCATCGTTCCATGAAGACTGTTTTGGACGGAAACCTGACAAATTTGATTTGCAGCTTAATCTTGTTCCAGTTCGGTGCGGGGCCAATCCGTGGAT
Source organism: Alphaproteobacteria bacterium (assembly GCA_013316395.1). Lineage (GTDB taxonomy): Bacteria > Pseudomonadota > Alphaproteobacteria > Rs-D84 > Rs-D84 > Enterousia. The sequence continues at coordinate 44,552 of WSMU01000001.1, forward strand.
TTGCCGTAACGCTATCGATTGGTGTTGTTACAACGCTGTTTACATGCCTTGCATTGTCAAAGGTCCTAATCGACTGGTACATGAATGGCAAAAACAAGAAAATCGGTTATATAAAATAAGGCAGCAAAGGGGATTTTAGCTATGAAACTGCACTTTATGAAATATAGGAAACTGTCGTACTGGATTTCTGGAATCCTGGTTGCGATTTCCATTGTGTCGTTGGCGGTACGTGGTTTGAACTATGGCATTGATTTTGCCGGTGGTATTTCCATGGAGGTAACACCGGTGGCCGCGGATTATACAATTGATAAAATGCGTTCGGATTTATCCGCATTTAGTCCGGAGTTGCAGGCGGTCGATGGTGGTTCGATATTGTTGCGCGTGGGCCTGCCCAAGGGGGCAACCGATGCGGAGCAAAACGCACGTGTTCGCGATATAAAGCAAATACTGGGCAACAAGGTTGACTACTCCCAGGTTCAGATAGTTGGACCAAAAATCGGGAGTGAACTGGTTCGCGGTGGTATTCTGGCGATTTTGGTATCCTTTGTTTTGATGAGTGTTTATATCTGGATTAGATATCGCGGCGGATATGCGGTTGGCTCGTTCGTGTCGCTGGTTCTGGACTTTATTTTAATGTTCGGATTTTTCTCGGTTGTAGGGTTGGAATTTAATCAGACATCTATTGCGGTTATTTTGATGGGTATCGGATATTCCATAAACGACAAGGTTGTTAACTATGACCGTATTGATGAAAATATCAAGAAATACCACAAGATGCCGATGACTGATTTGATAGACCTGTCTATCAATGAAATGATGCATCGTACGGTAATGACCAGCTTGTCTACAATTTTGGCAATGGTTGGACTGTACTTCTTTGGCGGCTTAATGCTACAGGATTTTGCAGTTGCGATGACGTTTGCGATTGTTATGGGTACTCTTACCAGTATTTATATCTCTAACGTTATACTGTATCACTTTAATCTGCGTGAGACTAAATACTAATATTACGGCGGGCGCCAAATGGGGGGAATACGTATGAGACTAATAGGCTTGTTTTTATTTCTGTGTACCATTGCGGTGGCGCCCGCGCATGCCGAAAGTCTGTTTTTCGAGGATGAGCCCGTACAGCAGGGCCTGCGCGTCGCCGATGTATCGGCGACGTTTGCGGATATTTATCAAAAGCTTGACGGGGTAAAGTGGGGTGGAAAAAGCCTGAACGTGGCAATAGAAAGTCTGGAGCGGCTTAACAAAAAAGCACATATTGCCGCCACGGATGAACGTGTTGTTCTGGTTTGGGGTGATGATATTATTGCGAATTATCCACGTCCCGCCGCCGGCAACTGGGAAGGGTTTGGCGAAATAACAACGGCGTTGGTATTGAAAATGCGCGAGCGTGACGCAGATTTGCGCCGCCAATCGACAAGCGAGCTGTACCAGACTGTCGTTGGTGCATTGATGGAAGGCGTGGATGAAAATGGCCGCTATATATATTCCCGGGCTGCCGAAATTGCAGAGGATGGGCGTCTGCTTACCAGTGCGGGTATTACAGGTACGCGCGATGAGCGTGGGAATTTTCGTGTAACGGGGATTTATAAGGGGTCCAGTGCGGATGCCGCCGGTGTTCGCGCGGGTGATTTGATTTCGGAAATAAACGGCCGCCCGGTTGCAGAGATGACAGATGCGGACTTGGATGCTGTAATCAGCGGCTTTAATTCCGGTACGGCCAAGATAAAACTGCTGACGCCGGGTGGGGCGCGAAATGTTGTATTGCGGCGTGCGACGGTTGTGCTGGCGGATGCGGATGTTGTGCATCGCAGTGGGGCCGGGACAAACGGCGGTATATTGGAGATTATTGTTCATAATGTGTCCGACAGTGCGGTATCGATTGTGAACGAGGCGCTGGCTAAATACCCGGATGCAGAGGGGATAATTTTAGATTTACGTGCCGCCACCGGCGATGACGAGCGTGCCGCGGCTAAGCTGGCAGGCCTGTTCGTGGGGGCGGTGCCGGTAATGAGAATTGTAGAAACAGCCCGTGACGAGGTAGAGGTTGTCCCCGGTGGCAATGCGGTGACAAAGGCGCCGGCTGTTGTTTTGATGTCTAATCAGACGCGTGGCACGGCCGAGGCCATTGCCAGTGCGTTTTATGAAAATGACCGCGGTGTTTTGGTTGGAACGCCGACCGGTGGCATCGCCAGAATTGCGACACAGATTGATTTGAATAATGGCGGGGCGCTGGAACTGCTTAACAAGTCCATAAAGACGGGGGCGGGGCGCGTGATTGACGGACGCGGTGTTTTTCCGATTATATGTCTGTCTAATATCCGCAGCGCATCCCAGAGCGAGGCTTTCTTCCTGAATGTATTAAACGGCGACTTTCGTGCGACAGACTTTAACACAAAGGCCGAAGTTCCGGCAGAGGATATTAGACGCGGGTGCCCCGTTATTACCAGTGGTGCCGACGAGGATGCGTTGTCGTCTGCGGTGGCTATGAAAATTCTGACTGATAAAAAAGTATATAACAGGTTAATGGATAAATAACTCTAAGGCGGGCAGGTATGTTTTTAACAATAGAAAATAAAATGAAATGGCGTAGATTGGTGTTCGCTACGGTTATTGTTGCCGCTTTGATTGTTGGCGGGGTGCTGTGGTATGATGCGCCGGTATTGCTGTTCTTGCGGCAATTCGATTGTCTGTTTTGGCAAATTTTAAGTAATATTTTTGATGATAAAATTTGGGCCGCTGTATTTGCGGGGGCAGTGCTGGGGATTTATATAAGAAAATCACTGAAATCAAAGCCTAAGTTTAGAAATGGAAGAGGTAACTTTAGCTTGGGTTGTTTTGTTGACGATTTTTGGCAAAAAACAAAGCGTAGTAATGTGTTTTTGATATTTTGCTCTATCCTGGCGGCAGGTGTGGTAGTTCAGGTTTTAAAGGTATGTTTTGGGCGCGCGCGTCCGCTGCTGTATGAGGCGTTAGAGTTTACAGGATTTTATCCGCCATCGTTTGACTGGGTGTTTAATTCGATGCCATCGGGTCATACGGCGATATCTTTTGCCGCACTGGTTATGATAGGAATGCTGGCGCCAAAGGTAAAGCCGCTGACGTGGACGCTGGCGGTGCTGATAGGTGTCTCGCGGGTATGCGTTGGCGACCATTGGCCGTCCGATGTGCTGTTCGGGGCCTTTATAGGTATGGTTGCCGCTGATTTGGTAAAGTGGTACATGCTGCGTGATAAATAATTTGGCGTTTTATTCTTAAATTTATCCCTTTTTTGTGGTACAATTAGCTCATTATGGATACGCAATCAAAATTTTTGCCGGCCAGTGTTTCTGGCGCATTGAAAAGTTTAGCCTTTCGTGCGGCGGGGGCTGCTATTTTAGTTTTGGGAATATGGATGTCTGGGGCCTTGATTTTCCACAATCCGTATCTGGACGGTTTTGCCACGGCCAGTACAATGGGGCGTCAAAGCATTATGGGAAATCTGGTCGGTGTTGTGCGATATCTGATAGGTTTTGTTCCAGCATTATTTGTTTTTTTATGTGTTGCGCGGCGGGGGCTGGTAATGCTGACCGGGGCGCGTGATGAAAATGCGCCTGAATATAATTTTATGCGCGGCTTTATAGCGGTATGCCTGGGGGCGGCCGGTTTCGGAATGATTATGCCGGGCGGTACTTTTGGGGGTATGGCCGGGGCCGTGGCGGCATCAGATGTGGCATCGCTGGTTGGGGCGTGGGCTGTCTTGCCTGGTATTTTATGTGTCGGTCTGTTCTTTGTGCTGGGGGCTATGGTATTGCATATAAAGTGGGCACATGTTCGGTCGGTTATAAATATTTTATGGCGTTCTCTGATGTGGCTGATGTCTGTTTTTCATCTGACACGTGCGCCTTATGCGGCGCCATCTGACGCAGATGAGCAAGAGGGGGCGGAACAGGAGGAGGCAGATGTCGAAGATGATGAAGAAGAGGTTGAGATAGACGCGCCCGTTGCGCGGAAGCGTACGCGTGCAATTCGGCGCCGTGCGGCCCCCGCTGCCACACGCAGCGCGCCCGATGCGTCAGAGTACTGTTTCCCAGACCCTGAGTTTTTGGAAAAATCAGCGTTTGGTAAAAATGTTGTAACGCCAGAGCTGAAACGTAATGCTGCGTCCCTTGAAGACCATTTTGAAGAATTTGGCGTATATGGCAAGGTTGCCGGAATAAAGCCGGGGCCAATTGTAACCCTGTATGAGTTTGAACCTGATACCGGCATGCGCATTGCAAAAATTACCGAAACGGTAAAGGATATGACGCGCGCCATGGCGACGGAAAATATTCGCATTGCACATATTCCACGTACAAACTATATCGGTGTGGAAATGGTTAATCTGACCACGCAAATGGTTCGCTATAGAGGTTTGATAGAAAATCCGACGTTTGTAAATTCTAAGTATAAAATACCGCTGGCGCTGGGTGTGGATATTGGTGGCAATCCTATGTATTACGACCTGGCAAAGATGCCGCATATGATGATTGCGGGGCGTACAGGTTCGGGTAAGTCAGTATTTGTTCAGTCTATTATAACGTCTATCGTTTATCATTTTTCGCCTGATAAATGCAAGCTGATTATTATCGACCCAAAGGGTGTTGATTTCGGATTCTGGGATGATATTCCGCACTTGATAACGCCGATTGTAAAGCTGGACCCGTCGGCGGCTGTTAATGCACTGAAATGGGCTGTCCGCGAGATGGAGGAGCGCTATAAGCAGTTACAGGTGCTAAATGCCCGTAATATAGAGAGCTATAATGAAACCGCGGCGCAAAAGCGTGCATCGGGCGAGAAGATAACGCGCCAGGTTGCCGTTGGAACGGACGAGGAAACAGGCGAGCTGCTGTTCGAAACGCAGGAAATAGATTTGTCCGATATGCCCTATATCGTGATTATCATAGACGAGGTGGCGGACCTGATGAGTTTGGCCCGCAAGGAGGTTGAGGCATGCGTTCAGCGTATCGCACAGAAGGCACGTGCGGCCGGAATTCATCTGGTTATGGCGACGCAGCGTCCCGATGCCACAACAATTACCGGTGTTATTAAGGCGAACTTTCCGACGCGTGTATCGTTTCAGGCGCGCAGTAACATCGACTCGCGTACTACGTTGGGCGAGGGCGGGGCGGAAAACCTGCTGGCGTGTGGGGATATGTTGTTTAGTGAGGCCGGCCGCGTTCCTGTGCGAATACACGGCGCCTTTATCTCTGATAATGAGTTGTCGCAGATTGGGGACTTTCTGCGCAGCCAGGGGGCGCCGGAATATGCCTCTGGTGTTACCGATGGTGACGAGGCGGAGGATGCGTCCGCCGCGGCCCCGGCCGGTGGCGGCGCGGCCGCGTCCAAAGGGGACAAGGATGCGGATTTGTATACCCAGGCAAAGGAATGCGTTCTGCGCGATAAAAAGCCAACAATTTCATATATTCAGCGCCGACTACAGATTGGCTATAACAAGGCGGCGACATTTATGGAGCGTATGGAGGCCGATGGAATCGTCAGTGCGCCCGATGCAAACAACAAGCGTCATATATTATAAAAAGCAGAAAGACAAGAAGCCGGATATTTCCGGCTTCTTATTCTTTTATACTTTTACCAATACGTGTTGCAACATAAACTAAGAAAGGTCGGACAATGTCAGTGTTTTTTATGCTTTTTTATCGACTGTGATTATGGTATAATTTATCCCAAAAGGAGAACTTTTATTATGAAAAAGCAGATGTCTTTATTTATATGGGCGGCGGCTGTTTTTGGCATGGCGCCTGTTTGGGCGGCGACAAACGTCGGTATGCGCGCCGCGTCCAGTGCGGATTTATCCGGTGCGCCGGCCGTACGTGCACGCGGGAATGTTAACTATGAAAAGTATGAAACACGTTCAACAACGCGTACTTATGATGTTAAGGACGGGGCGGACCTTTATTATACACAGCCCGCCAGCCGCAGCGCGCTGTATAAGCAGTATGATAATTCGGCACGTCGCACGGGCAGTGCTACTACAACGCGTAATGTTCGCACCACACGTGCGGAGACGGTTCGTCGCGAGTTGAAACGTAAATATTATCTGGCGCATCCGTTTTTCCAGCCGCTGAAGGGCAAGTTTGGTTCGATTACGGATATTGCATATGATATGAATTCGTATGACATGACACTGACCCCGGCCGATGGCATGACGATATCCGATACACGTGCAAAGTGGGATATGAAATCATTCTCGGTCAAAGAAGACTTTAGTTATGGTATTACGGACCGCTTGGCGGTACTGGCCATGGCGAAATATAATTCGACCAAATATAAGTTCGACTGGTCTACTGCGCCGGACGACAAAATGGATGATGACGGTTTTAACTTGTACGGTCTGGGTGCCCAGTGGCGCTTTATTGACAATGAACAGTGGATTGGAACATTGTCCGGTTATTTCCAGCATCAGAAGGATATCGCCAATAGCTATATCTTGGATTTGAAGGGTGGGTATAAGATTGCACGCTCTACAATCTATGGATTGGCACGCGGTTGGTATGTTGATTTTGAAGGTAACTCGTACGGTAACGGAATAGAGGGTACAACTGCCGAAGGGCAAAAGGCGGCAATCTTTATCGCGTATGATACCGATGTAGATAATACTTTCTATATAGAAGGCGGCTTGGGCGTATTTAGCGTTCTTGATGAAGACTGGACGTTGAATCTGGAGGCTGTGTTCGGCAACTATGATTGGCATAACCAGGCATCTATAAAGGGTGCAATCGGTTGGCAGCCCAATGATTGGGTCGCGCTTAACCTGTATGCAAAGACCGCGTTCTATGACAGTGCCGATGATAAAAAGCTGGGCTACTGGTCTTATGGCGCAGTTGGCGAAGATGGGAACCAACTGGGCTGGATGAAGCATGGCGAGGCAAAGCTGTCCGACTATAAGGAAACATCGTTCGGGCTGCAGGCGATATTCCAGTTCTAAGTCTTATTGCACGCGCCCCGGAATTTTTTCCGGGGTGCCTTTGTGTATGTAAAGGAAGTTAGCAAGGATAGAGGAAGGAATGTTTTATAAAAAGATTATTGTTGCATTTTTATGTTTGACCGCCGGTGTTTGTTCCGCATCACATGCGGGCGCATTGGAATTTGATACGTCTGACCCGCTCTATATGCAGGGAACCGGGGAAATTTTATCAACATCTAATATTACATATTATGACAGCGTACTGCGTATCGGTCAGGCATTGTCATACGGTTTTAGCGAGCGGTTTACCGCCGGTGTTAATCTGCATTACCAAAATGATTTTGCGGGCGACGAGGACGGATTTTCCAGCTTTGACCTGGGTGGTGTTTATCGTCTGATGACCCCGGCTGAGAATAATCATCACATAATATCAGATGTTTTGTTCGGATTTAAATTTGGTGGCTCGTCCCATGTGCGAACACCATGGTTCGCAGATTCCACATATTATGCCGGCTTGCGCTTTGGGCGTCAGTGGGCGGGCGTAACCCTGGCCGGTACTATAAAGTCCAGCTGGATTTTCGATGATGACCGCGGGATGTCTTATATAGACTTTATCCCAGAGGCGTATTTTAGATTGCGTGGCGCATGGCGTGCCGGAATAGGGGCGGATTTCCGCAAGGCTACGAATCCCGATTACGACCAGGAATGGATAAACGCCAAATTGGTGCGTCAATACGGACGGACGCAGTACATAGGGCATATAGATTATGAATTCGAAGGCGATGAATTTCAAATCGGGGTCAAACTGAATATCTTGTTTTAAGAAGGCGCCGGTAGTGTAATTTTGCCTTTGTTCAAACATGTGGTTATGGTATAATTAACGGTAAGAATGAAGAAAATCATTTCATGGATTTTTATCGTATTTGCTGCCTCGGCGTCTTATGGCGCGGATTCGGGGGCGATATCGCGTGCATTGCCATCGGCCACATCAAATAATGACGCGGATGCGCCCGCACGCACAACCGCCGCCGCGGCCAGCGCGCGCAGCACATCGCGTACGACGGTTCGTCGTGATGTTGGCACCGCCACAACCGTGCCCGCCACGGGGGCGGTATCGGCGCGGACTACGACCCGCGGGACAACCGCAGCAACGCCAACACCCACGCGCAGTGTCACGCCATCGCGCGGTGCGGCGGCGCGTACGGCGGCCGGTGGTGAAATGTCGGTGCGCGATAATTTGGATGCGGCGGTAAATACCGTTGGGCGGAATGCACGTGTGACGGCGGCATCTGTTAACAGTGACCCGGCGGTGCGTCGGGCGGGAATGTCGCTGCGCCCCAGCACGGCAGAGGTTGGCGGCCGCGCAACCATTGCCGGAACAAATATTCAAACTGGCTCTAATATAGGGGAATCTGTACGTGCCCTGCAATCGCGGGCGGCATCTACAACGACGCAACGTGAAACTATATCAGAGGCCAAAGAGCGTCTGGAGCAGACGGCGGAACTGAACAAATCCTGCCAGGAGCAGTATAACGACTGTATGGACCAATTTTGTGCGGTGATTGACAATAATCAAAAGCGCTGCAGTTGCAGTGCGAATCTGGCGCGCTATACCAAGGTTGAAAGTGCTGTAAAAGATGCCAATACGCAGTTAAATGATGTGGCGCAAAGAATTCGTTACGTCGGATTATCGGCGGATGAAATTCGGGCCATTATGTCCGCAACCGAGGCAGAAGAGGCACTGTCGGGGGCGCGTGACACAACAGAAACGCGCAGCATGCTGGAAGACATAGAGGCGTTGATTAAAAATCCCGCCAGCACGACCACCGGTGGTACGGATACATATTCCACGCTGGACCTGAATTTGGATTTTTCCGATACGTCCGATATGTTTAATCTGGACTTTCTAAACAATAACAGCGGCAGCCTATCAAACCTGCGTGGGGCTGATTTATATAATGCGGCGAAGAAGCGCTGTAATACCATTTTGACCCAGTGCAAGGATGCCGGCGCGACAAGTCAGCAGATTACTGCAAATTATGACCTGGCGATTGACAAGGATTGTATCGCGTATGAGCAGGGGCTGACTAAAATGAATGAAACGTTGGTCTCGAATGTGCGCAGTGCGAATCTGATGCTGCAAAAGGCGCGTTTGGCCGTTTTGCAGAATAAAAATGAATACGATGCAAAGGGTTGTATCGCGGCCTTGGATTCGTGTATGACCGATGAAATGGTTTGTGGTGAAGATTATGTAAAGTGTCTGGACCCGACCAAGAAGTATATAGACGAAAACGGCAAGGTCGTTCTGGGGCAGGATATTACAGATATTCTCTCTTTTATGAAAAAGTATGATAATTCAAATATTAAAACAGAATTTTTACAATCTGCTGCGCAGAGGTCTATCTCAGGCGATGCCTGTGCCAAGTCGGTCGAGGGTGAAGCTGGTGGTGGCGACGGGTGGTGCGCGGTTAAATATTTGCTGCAGAAAATCGGAACGGGTGTGCGGGTCACCGATGGCGGTTTGTGTCGCGCGGTACTGGACAAGTGTCAGCGGTATACGTATGACAGCAATAATAAGTATCAGCCTTATAATGATGTTGTTGTTAATTATATTCAGCGCGCAATGGTAAATATAAAATCGGGCCAGTCAAAAGTAATATCAGATTATGCATCCAGCTGTATGGTTGACGTTGCAACATGCTATAACCAGCAGGTAACGCAGGTAAATGCATGGAGCTCGTCCGCCAATGTAAGCAGCATCCGCAAAGTTATGAGTGGTGCCTGTCGGAATGTGGCGCTGACATGCGGATACGCCATCTTTGGTGAGGTATGCGAAAGCGACACAAATAGCAACTTAAATAAGGTTGGAACTCTGTCCGTCAGCGGAGAGGTCGCCGGACAGGATACCAAACCTGTGGGGCCGCCATCTGTGCTAAATCAGGGTACTTTACAGCCGGGTAATGCAGGTCAGACTTCCTTGTCAGATTTGATAAATGCAGCTGTTGTGCCAGAAGATTGCAGTGACAACGGTATAATAGAAGAGATATCGACCATGTTCTATAACAGCATGTTGTGTCCGGATAACTCGACATATACCGGAACAACAAAAGAACACGCTAATGAAGCCGATAAATCTAAGTATGTAAATGATTTATGCGTGTGCAATACGAATTATGAGCCATGGGGTGGGCAGTGTATGAATAAATGCCCGACAGATGCTGAGAATGGTGCGGGTCGTAATTCTTATGGAACATGTACATGTAAGACCGGCTATACATATAAAAACGGCGTATGTACGGAAAACACTACGACGCAATAAAAAACCGGGAATTTCCCGGTTTTTTATCCTGTGATTTTGGCCATAAATGCGTTATGGGTCGCGCGTTCCTGGGGTGGGGCCGGGAATTCACGACGGGGAAAGTTCGCCCCGATTTTAGGATGGTTTAGCATTGCCTGGTGCTGCTGGGCGATTATTTCGGATATATCCGGTGCCGGCGCCGTGTTTTCCAGTTCCAGGTAAACCTTTGCTAAAATTTCAGAGTCGATTAAAGCCCCGTGTGCGTCTGCACGTGCCGTCAGTGATATGCCATACCATTTTGCCAGTGCATCCAATGTAAAAAGTTTTGGGCCAAAAAGACGGTTGCGCGCCAGGACAAGTGAATCTATCTGCTGGCTGCGTGGAATCTGGGGCAGGCCAAGTTTTGCAAGCTCATGATTTACAAAAGGAAAGTCAAAGTCCTGGCCGTTGTGTGCAACAATAGGGGAATCGCCAACAAACTCCAAAAAGCGCGGCGCAATAACATTCATTTTGGGCTTGTCTTCTAGGAAGGCGTTTGAAATTTTATGAACCATATATGTTTCTGGGGGAATAATTTTTCCCTCCGGATTTATGTATTCATGGAACGAGTTATCGGTTATAACGCCGTCAATGATTTCTACTGCACCGATTTCGATACATCTGTCGCCGCGCAGATATTCAAATCCGGTCGTTTCAATGTCAAAGCAAATAACGCGTTTCATCTTCCATTTCCCTTTGATAAGCAAACTTTGGTGTATTATAATGTGTGCGTGAATTTAATGCTAGAAAATCTTAATGAAGACCAGCGGGCCGCTGTTACCACAACCCAGGGGCCGCTGTTGGTGCTGTCGGGGGCAGGAACAGGCAAGACGCGTGTGCTGACCACACGCATTGCATATATTTTGGAACAAAACCTGGCGATGCCGTGGCAGGTGCTGGCCTTGACGTTTACTAATAAGGCCGCAAATGAGATGAAGGCACGAATTACGGCATTTGGTACAGAGGGCGAGTTTAATGCGCGCGATCTGTGGTGCGGTACGTTTCATTCCGTTGCGTTGCGAATATTGCGGGCGAATGCCGATGCGGCCGGATTGCGTCGTGATTTTATTGTCTTTGGGGATGACGACCAAAAGGCGGTGATAAAAAATATTCTGGCATCGCTGGGGATGTCTGTGAAAACGCCCGCCGACTATGTGGACCAATTTTCGTCCGTAAAGGACCGCGGTCTGCGCGCGTTGGAGTATAAGGATAAGATTTTCGATGCATATAATGCCGAACTGGCCCGGTTAAATGCCGTGGATTTCGGTGATATTATACTAAAGGTTTTGCAGTTATTTGACACAAACCCTGATATTTTGGCCCGCTATCAGAATCAGTTTAAATATATTTTAGTTGACGAGTTTCAGGATACAAATCATGCCCAGATGGAACTGCTGGAGATGTTAACACGCGGCCAGGAGGCGCCTAATATTTGCTGTGTCGGTGATGACGACCAGTCTATTTATTCCTGGCGCGGGGCAGAGATAAAGCATATCTTGAATTTCGATAAGACTTTTCCGGCGGCGCGTGTTATTCGTCTGGAGATAAATTATCGCAGTACGGCCAATATACTGGGGGCGGCAAATTCGCTTATACGACATAATCGCGGGCGACTGGGCAAGGATTTGCGCAGCGTGTCCGCCGAACATAAGGGCGAGCCTGTATATGTTTTAACTGTTCCATCCGATTGGGACGAGGCACGCGTTGTCGCGGATGCGGTGCTGCGCGATGCGGCGGACTTTGGAAAGTTTGCGGTGCTAATTCGCGCCGGTTCTTTATCGCGTTTGTTCGAAGAAGAATTTGCGCGCCGTGGAATTCCTTATCGCCTGATTGGTGCTACCAAGTTTTATGACCGAACGGAAATACGTGATGCGATTGCATACATAAGACTTATGGCCTATCCATTCGACGATGTTTCTTTCCAGCGCATAATAGGGCGGCCGCGTCGCGGATTTGGGGCGGCCGCGATTGAAAAGCTGCGTGAGGCGGGGCCGGATTTAATGTCGGGGCTTATTAACGCCAATCTGTCCGCAAAGCAGCGCTTGGCCGCAGACGAGTTTTTGGCCGCGTTTGACTTTGACTGGGCCGCGATGGCGCCAGCTGATGCGGCGCAGACACTGCTGGAGCGGTCGGGATATTTGAAAATGTGGCGCGAATCCAAAGAGGCGGATGCATCTGATAGATTAGATAACCTGCGCGAGTTGATAACAAACGTTATTTCCAAATATGGCACCATTGCCGAATTTTTAGAGCAGGCCGCCCTGATGATGACAGACGATGATGCGGATGCGGCGGCACTGTCCGGGGGGGCGGTATGTATTATGACAATTCATGCCGCCAAGGGACTGGAATTTGATACGGTATTTCTGCCCGCATGGGAAGAGGGGATTTTTCCCAATGAAAAGACCGTGGATGAGGGGGCGCTGGAAGAAGAGCGGCGTCTGGCCTATGTTGCGATAACGCGTGCGCGGTGTCGCGCGGTTATTATAAACACTATGTCACGGCGTCTGTTTGGGGAACAAAAATTTAATTCCCCCAGTCGCTTTATAGCAGAGATGGATAATCGCTTCTTGGATTTCCAGGGCGGGGCGCCGCGGCCGGCTTATTCGGCGACGCGTGGTATTCCGACATTGTATGAATCGCGACCGGTTCGGCGTGTGGCCCCTGCGCCAAAGGCCAATTCTGTGGGGCGTTTGGTATCTCATCCTGAGATGGGGCGCGGCGTCGTCATAGAAGATGCTGGTGATATTTTAACCGTTGCATTTAAAGAGCGCGGAATTAAAAAAGTTGCGCGGGGCTACCTGATGTTTGAATCCTGATTTAATCAGGATTTTTTACTGTCTTTATATAGCTTCCAGTATTTTTTCGACTGGTCACGAATGTTTTTAGCAAGCTTTGTTATGTCTTTGCCAAATTGCTGACCCAGGGAGTCATCAATACTGCCGCCCAGGTCTTTTGCAATTTTCATTGCCTTGTCCGCCAGATATGCAACCAGGCATCCGATAAGCAAGGTTATCATGAACCCTTCGTTGTCTATTGTCGGAACCTGGGCCGCCAGGTTGGTGTCAACAACACCGGACAATATCGCCGCGCACAACGCCACAACAATGGACAGCGATACAAAATAAATAGCCGCGTTTATAAAGCGTGTTATTTGAGCCGACAGGTTTTCTGTTTTAAACAACCCTAAGAGTCCGTTGAATATTGTGCCGGCTATTCCGGTGTATGATGTTTTCCCGACTGTTTCCGCAATCGCTGTAAACGGCAGCATAAATATCGCCAGGAATAAATCCGCAATAACACCCAATGCCATTAACGCAAATTTCCATATATTGATTAGGAATATTATTATGAATGCGACACCTATAATAAATGTAAACATGCTGTGACCTATGCCGGCCAGCATCCATTTCCAGCCCGCCGCCACCGCGGTATAGAAAAATCCGGACAGGCGTGTCGGAACACACATAATGTCTGCGGCGGCATTGGCATCGATAATTGCATCGGGTGATATATGTGCCGCGGCATAGTCGCGTATTGCCGCACATGTGTCGGGCAGGGTGGCGCCCGCCGTTTGTGCCACGGCATTTAATATCAAATCAGACATATATGTACCGACAGTGATAATCGGACCCGCAACCAGCATAAATGTTTCGGCGGGACCGTATTCGATTACAAATACCCATATCGCGATTGTAAAACCTTTTTTAACAATGCCTTCGATTGTTTTTCTGACCTCGGCGGCGCCTATTATCATTTGATATGCCTCGAACCCCATCCAGAACATAAAGGCTATGGCGATAAATATTGTTGCAAAACGCACCAGCGAACTGTCCAGAATACGGCCCAGATATGTCATCGCGTTGATAAACGCCAGACCTATCTTTGCCTCGACAGGGACATAGTTTTCGACCAACTGGTTTTGAAAGTCCGATTGAAAAAAGTCTATGTCCTGGGATAAGTCGGTTGTAAAAGATTCCAGATTATGCGGTGTAGTCCACGCGCCATAGTCGCTGATGTCCCCAGATGCGGAGGGAATATTTGTCGCCGCGCTTGCGCCGGGCAAAACAAGAATCACACCCAGCGCGCAGACAATAATTTTTGAAAATAGCTTTTTTACTAACATCTGGTCTCTTGTTATTTTTTGCCGAAAGACTTGGATAGTGCCCCGAATATCTGTGTTGGTGCGGACCAGATTTTCTTGCCTAAATCCTTGGTCCAGGCGCCAAAGTCGAATTCTTCTTTTGATGGCGCGGCCAGTATCTTGTTAACGCGCGGCGCCACAACATAATAATATAACAGGAACAAGCCTATCATTAGCATCAGGAAATCCCAGCCGTCCGACATAAAGTCAAATGCACCCGGATAGTGGCGTTCAACCTCGGCACGGCGTGCGGTAAAGCAGGCCTTGAAGCGGGCGGCATCCATTTCGCCATCGGCCAAGGCAACGCGTTCGCAGTCTGAAAATACGCGCATTACCGACAGTGTTTGGGCATCCGGGTTTTCAGGCGCCACCCCCAGCATCGGCGGCAGTATCGCACTGTAGCCATCGGCGGGGCCGGGGAAGAATTCATCGGCTGCGTATGATATGGTTGCATACAGGATAACTATTTTAAGTGTGATAGCGACTATTTGAATTGCAGATTTTACCAGCATATTGACTGCATTACCGGTAAGGCCCGATGCCAGTTTCCATGTCTTTTCAAATGCCGCGGCCGCTAATAAAAATGGCAGGAATATTATTAGGAACACCAACTTGAACACGACAGAGAGCACCTGGAAGAATAGGTCAAAGCCGATTATTAAAAACATTAGCACCAGCGCCAGTCCCGCCAGCCATGTAAACAATCCGCCCCCCAGCCCCAGCCATGCATAGTTCATCAGCGCAAAACCGCCCGCCGCCCCGGCGAGCATTACACTATTTAAATTGCCCATAACACACATAAAGGGGCCCATAACAGGATTTAATATATCGTCAGAGTTTTCGGCCGTCTGTTCCAGTACGTGACACTGTGACGCCTCCGATGTGCCGGTGGCGGCCATAGACAGCTCGGCCCCGACAAACATTACCGGTGTTATTGTAATTGATGCGACTGTTTTTAGGGCCGCCGTGCCGCCCATTCCCAGCACGCCCATCATTGCGCCAACAATCATAATTCGTGCGCCTTGGCGCCAGACTTTGTCGAACCATGATGTGAAGTCTAGCTTTTTTTCAGATGTATCCAGTGCGGTTGTTTTTTGCGCCGCGCCATAGATATGCCTTATGGCTTCGATAAATAAAAATATGCCAAAGCCCACGGCCATAAGTATCCACAGCCATTGAACAATGGCATCCCAGAACATTTCCGTGGCACGTCCGATGACGGCAAACAGGTCTGAGATATAGCCGCACATAAAGCACCCGGATGCATCGGCGATGTTATCCGATGCACCGATTGCCCCCATAAAGCCTTCCATGCTGGTATATGTCAGCGCGGCGCCCCCGATTGATGACGACAGATACCAAATACCAATCCCCAGGGCGACGGCACCCATTAAAAAACGTATGGCAATCAAGATTAGTTGCGCTTTCATTTACCGTCCGATTTGCTGTCTTTTGTGTCGCCGCCGCTGATTACGATGCCACCGATTTTTTTCGCTGTTTGTGCAATCGCGGATGTCAGTTTCATTGCATCGTTTGCCAACTGTTCGCTAAGTTCGGTTTCCGTGCTGACTTCAAATGCCCCCAGAATCATTTTTGTAACCTGGGGTATTTGGTCGTATATATAGTTTAGAACATACACCAGAACAATTGCCCCCCCCAGGGTCATCTGCGCCAGGTTATCCTGGCTAAGGTCTGATGCAAATACTTCGCCGTTTGTAATCAGCGTCATTAAATCCGCCGCTGATTCGCCCGGGGTTGAAAAGAACTTTGCGATAATTACCATTATAACGGTATATGTAATCACCGCCGCCGCCAGGCCGATAATGGCACCGATGACTTTTTTAAACTGTTCCGCGCCGACGTTTTTCCCCAGTGATGACAGCCACTTTGGCCCGTCTGCGCCCTTGAATGCGACCAGTGTCAGCGACAGCGGAAACAAAAACGCAAAAAATGTCATGGCGACAATGATGTCGGCAAAGTAAAAACAGAAACGCACAAAGAGCTTAAAGAAGCCATAGAAAAGATAAAGCCCGATAGCAAATAGTATTATATGCTTTATAACCGCGCCAACCCCCAGCAGGGCGGACCATGAAAACGCGTTGTCCATTATGGCGATGCCCAGCTTCATGTATGCCTGGAACTGTGTAATGGTTGTCTTCATAATATTGATGACAGTATCGCGCAGTTCGGGACGATAGAAGCCGTCATCAGACATTGGCATCGGCTGGTAGGTAACACGTTCTGCGACGGTTTCTTCGTCTATTTGCAGCATGTTTTGCGTATATGCGGCGGTTATCTGGGCGACGGGTTCAAACGTTATTGTTGTAACAAACCGGGGCAGCATTACCCCCAGCGACAGAAATGCAAACGCCACCAGTGAATTGATTATAACCGGCTGAATAGATTTGGCATAAAACGGGTCGGTGCCGCCGCCTTTGATGTTTTTCCATACGGCGCTTATGGCAAAAAACGCAAACAGAACACAAAACAGCACCGCGCAAAACAAAACGAATTTATCATAGACCGATGCGGCGGCGGCGGATATTACCTGGAACAGTCTGTCAAAGACAGGGCAGCCCCAGCACTGCACGCTATCTTCGATTAAAGGGTTTATCCATTGGTTCATTATTTTTTCTTTATCCAGCCGGCGGCCTTGCCGATTGATTTACCCCAGTTCTTTGCACCGGCCCATGTCTTTTTCGCATCGCCCGTCACACGGTTATATAGCGCATCAGACGCCGGTGCATACATCTTTAGCCGTTCGCGTGTTAAATCAAAAATCCGCAGCATCAGATAGAATGTCAAGATAGCGGACATCCACATTACCGAGTGGCCGCCAAAGCCCATGTCGGTATTTGCCACGGTTGGGATGTTTGATGCCGCGCTGCCGCCGGCGGCGACAACAAATACCGAAGAGTTCCAGTTAAACAGCGCGCGCACGATTGCAACGTTAATGGTTAATATGAACGCGCATGCAATCATTGTTATAATTAGCGTCTGTAGCGCCTTGGTTATGCCGGAGAATGCGGGCCATATATCGAACCACTTGTCGGGATTCTTTGGCTTTGCGACCCAGGTCAGAACCTGAAACGGGTAGAGAATCAGTGCCATTCCGAATTCAAAAATCGCCTGAATAATCAGCAGCGCCATAAACAGGTTACAGCCGACGAATGTGGTTACCAGCAATATTCCAGATATTACGTTCATAAAGTCTTCGCCGCCGTGCGGTATCAGTGTAATCAGCCCGCGCAGTCCGCGATGAATAAATTCAAAGCCGCGTTTTATCATTTGGTTGTTTGTGTGGCTGATGTCGGCAACAGGCTGGGTCAGGAATTCGCAACTGCGTTCTGATATCCAGCCGTGTTCAAGTATGTCGGGCGGGCAGGGAACCTGAGGGGCGGCGGATGCAACGATGCCGCCTGTATTTATTCCATCCGTAATGGCGCGGGTGTAAATTGCGCCGAATTCCAGAAACGGGTTAACCAGCCATTCTGTTACATATACCGGCTTTAACTGAAGCAGTACAACCGCGGCGATAATGGCGCGCATGCCGGGTTTTAGCATGTTTTGTGCGATTGTCATTGCATCGGCCTTTCCGGTAGCCATTTCCCCGCCGCCGGAAAATCCAAAGAACGACACCCACTTGGCCGGAAAGTACATTTTCACCAGGTATAGCGCCATTGATATTCCCAGGAACAGCCATACCAGCATGTATATAATACCGTTGCCGCGGCCGACAAAAAATTCATAGCCGCCGGTTGCAACCGTCATAAATGCGTCAAGTACCATTGGCACGAACGGTGCCAGGTTAAAGCTGTCCACGATGCCCCACGCGGCATGTGCAGACATTGGCGCAAACATGACGCATAATGCGGCCAGGGCGGGTAAAAATTTTTTAATCAGATGCATAGACATATATTTATTGTTTTCAATTATATCACATTTGGGGGAAAATGTGATATAGTTAAAGCAATGGGGCGCCTAAAAAAATTTTGGATAGTGTTTTTGTCTTTCCTGCCGCTGTCGGCGGGTGCGGTGGCGCCGTTTGTTGTTGGTGGCATCGCGGGTGCGGTGGGAATTGTGGGCTTTTCCATATTTCGTACGGCCGCGCCGGTTAATATGTCGGATGCGCTTACGTTTTTCAGCAGTTGCTGGACATGCGACATGTTCGGCAGTGTTATGTCCACGATGTCTATATTATTGCCAAAGGCGTTTCATGCAATCGCGGGTGTGGTAATACCTTTTGCGGCGGTTTTAACAGCGGTTTGGTTTGCGTGGAAAATTTTTTCAGGATTTTTAAATGCCAAGATTGACGACCCCTGGTCGATTACAGGCCTGTTTGGTACGCATCTTATAAAGCTTTGCTTTGTATGCGCGCTGCTGGCATTGCCGTTGCCGCGGTTGATATCTCAAATCGCGATAGAGCCGATATTTACAGTTGGTCTGTCGGTAAATCATATTGCGGCGGATATGGCGGGTGAAAACAAATTTAACGAATGTGTTGTTGCGACCGCGCTGGCCGATGCCACGATTACCGATTCGCAGGCCGCCGATGCGGGCGCGTTTTCGCCAAATCTGCGTCATAATTTGGCGTGCGAGGTTGGAAATGTTCACCAGATGACAGGTCTGGGGATGACGGTGGGTTGGACCATGATGAATATGGCCTTTAACGCCCAGTACATGCACAAGATTATGTGGGATGTTCCTATTTTTCCAAATGTTCCGATATTCTTTTGCGGTTTGATGATAATAGTGCTGTTCTTTTTCGCACTGCTGCCGATTCCGATTTATTTCCTGGAGATATTTATAAAGCTGTCGATGGATTTAATCATGCTGCCGCTGATGCTGCTGGGGTGGTTGTTTAAGGGCTGGCCGATATTCCCCCAGGGTGGGCGCACAATAAAAAGCATGATAGATGATGTAGTCCAGGGTACAGTCGGTATCGCGATGACGGGTGTGTTTTTAACATTTGCGATAATGTTTTTAAATGCGGTATTTGGCAGTTGGAGTGGGGCGACGCGATTGGCGGCGGCGCTGCGTGAAAACGATTCGACGCTGCTGATGGATGGTCTGCTGATGCGTAACGACAGTATTGTTACAATAATCCTTATGGGAATTTTTATCGCGATGTTCATGACAATGATACCTGCACTGGTTAAGACGCTGTTTAATGTCCAGATATCGGATAAATATTACGAATCGACGAAAAAGAATTTAAATATAATGTGGGGAAATATGAAAAAATGGTACGCCGCGTTAAAAAAATAAAAAATCAAGTGCTTTATTTAATGCCGGCCCCTTTTTTGAATATTCCGAATCTGATATAATTCATACCGATGAAAAAGTTTCCGATTCTTTACTGGCCCCGAAACACAAAGGGTGACGAAGAATATCGCCTGGCGCGTAAGGTGATTAGCAATGCGACCGGCGTTATGCCCCGGCTGTGGGCCGAAGACCTGGATTTGGGTCGTATATTTTCGGAAAATCCGGATGCGGCGGTTTATTATCCCGTATTTTGTGAAAGCACGGGCTGGTGGGGCGAGCTGCTGGGGGGTGATGCGGTTGTTACGGACAAGGTTATTATTTCCCCGGAATGTCAGCTAATGGTGATAGAGGCCGCGCATCATGCACGCAGTCGCGGCGGGACGCAGCTGCTGGCGGCAGAGATATATCCGGCCAGCGGCTTTTTCAAGAAGATGAACAGCGGCATCGCCACGGTGGCGGACATGCTGGCGACGGATACGGGAACAATACTGGCACTGTTTTCAGGGAAAAGTTCCGCGTCATTTATAAATGTATTGGAATCGACGGGTAATTCGTATCTGGGGTGCATTGGGCGATACTAGAATATCGCTTGATTTCTGTAAAAATCCTTGTATAATCTGCACGCTAAAAATATAAAAGGGTATTGCTATGAAAAAAGGTATTCATCCCGCGTATCATGAAATCAACGTCACAATGACGGACGGGAAGACTGTAAAAATGTATTCTTCGGTTAAGAAAGATTTGATTCTGTCGACCGATAATTTGAACCATTCCGCCTGGACCGGCCAGCGCAGCAACGCCGGCGACAAGGGTCAGCGTGCCAGCCAGTTCAAGAGCAAGTTCGCAGGCTTTAAGTTTTAATAATTATTGCGGGGCGGGGGCGCATATACTATGGATTTGCTGTTAAAAGGTTCCACTGAGTTAAATAAGATGTTTGCCGCGCTGCAACGTACGGCGGACGGTTTGCGCCGTGATTTCGGTGAGGTGGAAAATCTGCAGCAGTCACTGCGTGGTGCGCGCGATTTTGTGGCCAAGGCGGCCGCCCGCATAGAAGAGAGCATTCTGTCAGACCTGTTGCTGGTTCGGCCGGCGGCGGGGCTGCTGACGCCGAACGTCAGCCGTGATGGCGACGGTCGCGATGAATTTGTTTTGGCTATATCCGGTGCGGCAAACTTTGTGCGTGCCAATCCGCGTTTTGCGATTTCGTTGGCGTTGCGCTCTAATGACGAAACGAAGATTGCACTGATTTATTCCCCGATTGACGAAAGGCTGTATTATGCGGAGGCCGGCAATGGCGCATATATGTTTTCCGCGTTCCATTCCGCCAGAATAAAGGTATCTAATCTGGCCGACCCGGCGGATTTGACAATCGCATATAATACGTCTGATATTCGTGCGCCGCGCTGCGCTAATCCCCGGCGGACGGGTTGTCCGGCAATGGATTTGGCGTGGGTTGCCGCGGGCAAGTTTGATGCGTTTGTGTCCGATGCGCTGGATTGGGCCGAAATTGCGGCGGGCGACCTGATTATACGCGAGGCCGCGGGTCATATCGAAATGGGCGCCGATTTAATCGCAACAAACGGAAAGGTTGCGCTGTAACGCGCCGCCGGTGATATAAAAAATAAAACCCCCGCGTTTCGCGGGGGTTTTTTCGCGCAATTTATATTCGTGATTGTTAGAAGGTCGTGGTGGGCGGCAATGAATAATGAGAAGGCGCACATACATCATATGCAAAGGGCCGCCCACTATAAAAAGGAAAAGACCACTTAAGAAATAAGCGGTCGGGGTGTTTACAAATCAACAAGTAAGTGACCCTGTTGGCCTTCGGCGAACCTTATAACCAACAGCACCCCGACCACGATGTCAAGGCGTAACGGTGCAAATATGCGCCGCACTAATATATTGTTATCGATGCAATTCGCACCGTACTTGTTGGGCTTGTAACGGCCCCGAACCCAAATTCCCATCCGGATTCGGTTATTATTATGTATCACCCGGCGCCGAAATACAAGAATATATTCGTGATGGATATTTGTTGACAAATGGGTGGGTTGGGGTAAACTAGTGTCCATTATGAAAGAACGCAGTGTATTTGTTTTCCCAGGCCAGGGCGCACAGTATGTGGGCATGGGCGCGGGTTTATATAAAGAATATCCCGCCGCGCGCTATGCGTTTGAGGCGATAAGTGACGCCACACATCGTGATATGGCAAAGATTTGTTTTTCCGGCCCCGCTGCGCGTTTGAACACGCCGGCGATTACATCGTTGGGGACGTTTGCACATTCGGTCGCAATCGTTCGCGTGATAGAGGCGCATTTTGGCTGTCCGCTGTATGATATTGCCTATGTAATGGTCGGCCATTCCTTGGGGCAGTATAGCGCACTGCACGCGGTGGACAGCATTGACCTATATGATGCGGCCCGGTTGGTGTCGTTGCGCTCGCTTTATATGTCTATGGGGCGGGGCGATTGTGGTATGGCGGCGATTGTCGGGCTTAGCAAGGAGCAGGTCGAAAATCTGCTGTTCCTGGCGGTGGGGCGCGGATTTGCCGCAATTTCTAATCACAATGCACACGACCAGTTTATTTTAAGCGGTGAAAACGCCGCATTGGATGCAATTCTGGGGGCGGCCCGCGCCCACGGCGCGCGTATCGCACGCCGTTTGAATATTTCCGTGCCGGCACATTGTGCCTTGATGGCGCCCGCCGCCATAAAAATGCGCCAGCATTTAGAGCAGGTCGAAATTCGTCAGCCGAAAACAAACTGGTTCTCGAATCAGACGGCATCGCTGATGTGGGCGCCGTATGATATCAGACATTCCCTGGTAGAGCAGATGACATGTGGCGTACGCTGGGCCGAGATTATGGACAAGTTCCCCGCAATGCATATAACACGTGCCTACGAAATCGGGCCGGGGGCAACGCTGACGCGATTGATTGCACGTACGCATTCCGGTATTCGCACCATGCATACCGATTCGGTTGCCAATGTTCGCGCCGTAATCGATGCGATTGAAAAAGATATGGCCGGCGCTAAAACACGCTGATTATAGTGGCTAGTCTTTTTTGCGAAAACCATCCCAGTATTCGACGCGCTTTTTTATCTCGCGCTCGAAACCGCGTTCTATCGGTTTATAAAATTTTTGCCGCGGCATGGATTCGGGGAAACAGTTTTGACCGCTGCATCCCGATGCCGTGTCGGGGTCATATACATATCCCGCACCGTACCCCATATTCTTCATCATTTTTGTCGGCGCGTTTAGTATTGTTTTAGGTGGCGGCAGGCTGCCCCATTCGCGGGCCGCGGCGTATGCCGCCTTTTGCGCCTTGTAGTTGCCTACGCTTTTCGGTGCTGTGCCCAGATATATTATCAACTCCGTCAGGGCCAGGTCCCCCTCTGGACTGCCCATGCGTTCGTATAACTGCCACGCGGCCAGGGCAACCTGCATCGCATTCGGGTCGGCCAGGCCAATGTCTTCCATGGCAAAGCGGGCCAGGCGCCGGAACAGGTACATTGGGTCCTGGCCCGATGTCATCATGCGCGCCGTCCAGTACAGTGCCGCATCCGTGTCCGATGCCCGCAGGGATTTGTGGACCGCCGATATAAGATTATAATGCTCGTCCCCGGTTTTATCTGACATCGGTGCACGTTTTTGCACCGCGTTGTCCAGCTCTGTCGGGGACATTTCCCCCTTAAAGCCCGCGTTTGACAGGTATTCAATCGTGTTTAACAAGAATCGCGCATCGCCGTCCGCCATCCCCGCCAGGTGCGTACGCGCCGCATCATCCAGTGGCAGTTTTTTACCCAAAAAGTCTTCGGCACGTGATATCAGGGATAACAAATCCTCGGTCCCCAGGGCGGTTAACACCCCCACATGGCAGCGCGACAATAACGCGTTGTTAAGATTAAAGCTGGGGTTTTCGGTTGTGGCGCCTATAAAGACGACCGTGCCATCCTCCAGATAGGGCAGCAATGTGTCCTGTTGGGTCTTGTTAAAGCGATGTATTTCGTCAATAAACAGCAATGTGCCGCGGCCAATGTCGCGTGTCATGCGCGCGGCCTCCATCGCTTTTTTTATATCGGCCGTGCCGGAAAATACCGCGGACATCGGCACAAAATCCATATCAACAGACGCGGCCAGGGCGCGCGCAATCGTCGTCTTGCCGCAGCCGGGCGGCCCCCATAGTATTAGATTGGACAGCTTGCCCGCATCGACCATGCGCCGGACCAGGCCCGTTTCCCCCAGCAGCGCACGCTGGCCCAGCACATCGTCAATGGTGCGCGGGCGCATTATATCGGCAAGAGGGCGTGAAACGGTTGGCATTTTATGTAAACTTTGGTTGTCTTTTTATGGTATAATGA
>WSMU01000017.1 GCA_013316395.1 Alphaproteobacteria bacterium
GTCATAAATGGCGCCAAAAGCGTAAGCAGTACATGGACCAGGCACGTCAAACCGCGGATGAAATTGAACGCGAACGCCTGATGCAGACGGCCGAACACTATGGTCGCATCGTTGCCGCAGAACAGGGAAAAATTGATTCCACACGCGGCCCGGCAGATAAATCGGCAGCCCCCCAGGCCACCGAAGAAACCGCCGAAACAGAAGACGATGACAACGGCTTTCCGGACTTTATTTCCAACTTGAAATAACCGAAAAAATCACACTTTTAATTGTTGAAATTTGGGCTGTGCGTGCTATGCTTTTTAGCAAAGGAAGAATTGCATGGATACGAACTATACAGTTTTGGCCCGCAAATATCGCAGCCAGGATTTTCAATCTTTAATCGGCCAGGATGTGCTGGTAAAAACTCTAACTACCGCAATAAATACCGGTCGTATTGCACATGCCTATATATTTACAGGAATTCGCGGAACCGGCAAGACCAGTACCGCACGAATTCTGGCAAAGGCGTTAAACTGCCTGTCGGGCGAGCGGGCGACCCCAACACCATGCGGCACATGCGAGAATTGTCGCGCAATTGCCGCTGGCCAGCATATAGACGTTCTTGAAATTGACGCCGCATCACATACAGGCGTGGACAACATGCGCGATATCCTGGACGCCGCCCAGTATCGCCCGACAAACGGTCGCTACAAGGTCTATATCATTGACGAAGTCCACATGCTATCCACATCGGCCTTTAACGCGTTGCTAAAAACGCTGGAGGAGCCGCCGGCCCACGTTATATTTATCTTAGCCACAACAGAAATTCGCAAGGTGCCCGTTACGATTTTATCCCGCTGCCAGCGGTTTGATTTAGTTCGTGTTCCGGTCGAAACACTAAAACAGCATTTTGCATGGATTGCAGAGAAGGAAAACGTAACACTGTCCGATGCCGCGAACGAGCTGTTGGCACGCGCGGCCGACGGTTCCGTACGTGACGGGCTGTCACTGCTGGACCAGGCGATTGCACAAACCGGTGGCAATGTAGATGAGGCCGCCGTTCTGGCCATGCTAAAACGTGCCGACCGCGGTGTTGTAGTTGACTTTATGCGCACAATGCTGTCGGGGGATGTGGCGGCCGCACTGGACAAAGCCGACCAAATATACACAAATGGCGCCGATTTAACAATGCTGTTGGGCGATATGATGGAATGGACACATTGGGCCACACGTATGCATCCGGCACTGCATGCAGGTCAATGCATAAATTCCCCCTATACCGCCGACATGCGTGAGCAAATGCAAAAGATCATCGCCAGCGTCAGCTTAAATACTCTCTCACGAATATGGCAGGTATTGGTTGCATCGATATCCGAAATGCAGGCCGCCGGAAATCAAAAGCAGTGCTTTGACATGCTAATCGTGCGCTGTATGCATATTGCGGAAATACCACCTATATCCGACCTGGTACGGCAGGCGGAAAGCAATACCGCACCCGCACAAAAGGCGGCCACCCCCGCGACACCGGTGGCACCAAAGGCGGCGCCTAAGCAAACATGCACGATAACATGCGCGGCAGAACTGGGCAGTGCCCTGCAGGACGCACGTGAGATTTTGCTGTATTCATACTACAGCAGTAATATAGAAATATGCGATTTTACACAGGGATGCATAAAATACTTTGACCGCAAGGGTGATGCAGATTTTGCCCCGCGACTGGCAGCATGGCTGGCGGACAAGACAGGCCAGGAATGGCGTCTGGAACGCGCAGCAGAGTCACAAAACACTCATACCATTACAGAGCAAAAGCAAGAAGAACTGGTGGCGGACCCGCTGGTCGCCAGTGCAATGAACCTGTTCGCAGATGCCCAGATAGTCGGCGTATCCAAATAATACAACAAACGGAGAATGATAAAATGCGTGAAGAATCCGGACGTTCGCTGATTGAAATAATCGGAATCATGGCAATCGGCGCAATAATGACGGTAAGTGCGGTATCGCTATACAACATGATACGCGGCAACCAGATGCGCGCTATTGCGGCATCAACACTGGAGCAGGTCGCCGCAGATACGCGCATGCTGTTGGGGATGCGGGGCGATTATTCCGGTGTATCGGTTGATTATCTGATAAAGGCCGGCGCATTAAAGTCAGAGCGGGCACCCCTGGGGGGGCCATGGTCTGTTACCGCATCGGCCGACGGGAAAAAATTCTCCATAAACCTGACCGAACTATCGGTTGGCGAATGCGATTATTTCATTACCGCAATACCAAAATGGGCAAGCGAAGTACGTGTAAACGGAATGCCGGCAGATTCAACCGCAGATAACTGCTTTTCTTCACGGACAAACGAAATATCTTTTATATCGGAATAAATGAAACGAAGCTTTGGACTGTTTGCTATCACATCCCTGCTGGCCGCGTGCACGGCCTATACCAGTCCGGCACGGGAAACATGGCGCAACTATCTGCGCGGCGCATCCATGTCTGAGATGACCGACCAAGCACGTGTGGCAAAGCGGCCGGTATATCTGGGGGCGGGCGGACGCCTGGTCGGGGATGCGGTAATGGTATCGGTCGGTGCAGAATATGGCGACAAAGTAGCCAATGACAACGTCGCCGCGGTTCAATATATGGCAAATCTGGAATTTACTTTGTACGACGCGCTACGCAAGCCTGGAATTTCCGTTCAGCGGGCCGGCACAGATGTTGTTGTTATACTGGTGCGTGACGCAATTATGGAACTTGATGCGCCGGAAATTTCCCAGGGGGGTGCGGACACTCTGAGCACTATTGCAAAGATTTTAAAGAAATACGATGCAACATTTATTGAAATCGCAGGCTATACCGACGCAATGCGTGATACGCGGGGGGCCGCGGCACTGTCAAATGATATGGCGATGCGAACGGGGGTATTCCTGGCGCAGCATAAAATAAATCCGGCCCGAATGTTCATAGTGGGGCGCGGCGCGGCACGCCCAATCGCCGCCCAGGATGATATCGGCAGATTAACCAACAGACGTGTTGAAATTCGCATTGCACCCGCGCGCTAAGTGCCGTAAAAAAATCAACTTTTCATTTTATTTTTTTATTGTTATACTGCCCTTATCAACAAAACAAAGGATGGAAAAACATGGTAAACAAGAATAATAATGAGGCGACTCGCAATTACAAAAAAATCGGAATAATTGCGGCGGCGGTTGTTGCGGTTGGTGTTATCGGAATTTTTGCAGTATCAGCACTTAACAGCAAAAAATCATCAAACCTGGACACCGCGATGGAGGTTATATCCACAGATGCGGCAAACGGTGCAAATCTGCGTATTGCTGTTATCCGCATGGATGCAATACAAAACGGCGCAAACGCACTGAAGGATTTGCGTCGTCAAAAGGAATCTTATGAATCCCAGCTGCGTGATGAATTAACACGCGACCAGAAAGCTCTGGAAAAGGAAAAGGCGGAAATTGAAAAATCCCAGGATGTTTTGTCACGCGACGCGCTGCAGCGCCGTATCGTTGACTACCAAAACCGCGTTGCAAAACTGCAACAGGATTTGACAGAACGCGCACAGAGCATTGATATGGCTTTTCAAAAGGCACTAAATGACGTTCAGGCAAATCATCTGGACCCGATTATCGAAAACACGATTGCAAAAAAGAAACTGTCTTTGGTAATTGACGGTCGCTTTGCCCGCGTTGGAAATGATGTTGAAAATCTGGACATCACAGACCAGGTTATCGAAGCATTGAATAAAAAAGTTTCAAACGTAAAAATGGAAAAGCCAAAAGGCTTCTAAAAAAGCGGTAACAGTAAATAAAAAGGCGCGGATTTATTCCGCGCCTTTTCACACGGTTGACGGATAGAGCACACATCGCACGCGACAACCACAGATTGATAGCAGGCCTATCAATCGTATGGATTATCTGATTTTTGATACTCGATTACAACAGGCAAGTGTTCCCAGTGTAATTCCGTTGCAATTCCACGCCGCAGATAGCGTGTATATGATTCCGGTATATCGGACGCCCCACCGACATTTATTGTTATTTTCATCGGATGCCGGCCGGTCTGGCGGGCAAACTTTATCTTCATGGGACGTTTCAGGCGCGACATCGGCGGCTGACGCGAGGCGACCAGACGTTCAACAATACGGTTAAGCAGACTGGTCGGGACGTCCGTATCGGAAATATCCCACTGCTGATAAACACGCTTGAACATATTTTGAACACCGGTGCCCTTTTCAGCAGATATTGCCAATATCATCGGCTTTATAATCTGATGAAATGAATTTGCAAACTGATGCTTTAGCTTCAATAGTTTTTCATCACGAATTTCCGGCTCAATCAAATCCCACTTGTTCAGTGCAACACACAAAATCTTGCCCGCTTCAAATACACGCGCGGCAATCCCCAGTGCCTGGTTTTCTATGTTACGGGTGGCATCAACTACCAATATTACAACATCTGACTTTTCAATAGCATCCAACGACTTTAGCGCCGATAATGTTTCAACATCATCCTTTACCCCCGCCTTGCGACGCAGGCCGGCCGTATCCATTAGCAGTATGTCGCGACCATAAAAGCGGGCCGGAATTTTTACCGTATCACGTGTTATACCCGGCGCATCGCGAACAATTTGACGCGTCTGGCCCAGGACACGATTAACCAAAGTGGATTTGCCCACATTAGGCTGGCCCAGGATGGCGATTTTTATACGCGGGTCGGCCGGAACATCGGCAACGTTTTCATCCGCCACCGCGGCGGCATCAAATCCCGCGATTTTATCTAAAAACTCATAAATTTCGTCAAAGCCCCGCTTATGCTCAGCCGCGATTAAGACAGGCGCACCAAAGCCCAGCTTATAAAACTCGTGCGGGTCGGCCATACGACGCGCAGATTCAGATTTATTAACCAGCAACAACACCGGCGCCTTGGTACGACGACGCACCAGACGCGCCCATTCCAAATCCTCTGATACCAGGCCGGCGCGACCGTCAACAACAAACAATATCGCATCCGCCTGCTCTATCGCATGGGTGGCCATTACGGTTGAATCCAGTGCAATGCCATCCTTGGCCTTTTCAAGACCCGCCGTGTCCGACAAACTATACGGGCGGTCAGCAAATGTTCCCGATATTGTATCACGCGTTACACCCGGCCGGTCATGGACCAGCGCATCACGCGTCCCCGTCAGACCATTGAACAATGTTGATTTTCCCGTATTCGGGCGACCGGCAATAGTTACTTTTATCATCGTTTTTTCCATTGATTTTTTGTAATTATAAAGCAAAAATATAAATAATCAAACCCAAGGGTGACAATACATGATAACAAAAGCAACAAAATGGCTGAAAAGCATCCGTGATATTATTATAAAACCGCGGCGCTTTTTCACAAAGATAGTCGCCGACGGCAATCTGGAAGAATCCATGCTAAAGGCGTTTATGTATGGATTATTGGGTGGAATAATGGTGTTGGCGCTGCGCCTTATGGGGGGTGCTACTATAACACTGGGGGCGGTCTTTTCCGCTATTGTAATTGTACCTGTTCTGGCGGTTGCCCTGCTGTTTATTATGGGCGGAATGCTGATGCTGGTATCGGAAATAACAGGGGGCGAACGCGACTGGGAAATCGCAATAAAAGGACTGGCGTCCGTATTCTTTATTTACCCTGTGATATTGGTTTTGAATGCACTGGCGTTTAACTGCACATCAATGTGGATTATAAGTATTGCCGTTGATGCGTACATTTTATTCCTGTTTTACAACATCGCGTTGTACTGTATGCGCGGCAAGCGCGGAAATGTTATTGCGGTTATTGCAATATTTGCACTGTTTATGATAACAGTTTACGCAACAGATTATCGGATAGGCTGGTTTATGCTAAAGAATGCGGGTGCCACACTGGCATGCCTGATGTAGGAAACGGGGCGAAATGCCCCGTTTTTAAAACATCAAACGCAATCCCGCGGCGACAAAAGGCGTCTTGCTGGACAGCCCCAGTGATGTCCAGCCATCTACGTTCGCGCTGTACTTATACCTAAACGATGCCAGAACAGTGTTATCAGTATATTCACGATCGCCGTCATGCCATATTCCAACAGACGACATAACATACGACAGTGACACGCTATAGTTCAACAAGTCATAGCTGATGCCGGCACCGGCCGAAATACCATCGGCGGCAGGCGATATTGCATCACGGTCATATATGGCACGCGCATTTAGCCCAATAATCCAGCTGTTATACTGAATATTCATTCCGGCGGCCAACTGCGCACGCCAATCCGCAGTAAGCGCCGGTGCATACGGTTCATCAGAAAAGTTATCCGGATTGTCCATAAATGACGCCCCGATTGAAAAAGCGGTTTTTATTTTACCCGCCGGTCGGCGAATTTTCATTCCGGCATCAACAGCATAGTCAAAGCCGTCGGCTATCGTTGCAACAGATACGCCATATTGGGCCCCGCCAATCGAATTAGACACCATATTTATGCGCAGCGACTGGTCCCCGCTGTCGATTGTAGCATCCCCGATGACCGGCCCATCTGGATTTATCTTTTTATAAAACAGCGGATTGTCGTTAACACGCATCGCCCCCACATCCGGCAGCCCCAGCCCCAGTTTACCCGCAACGGATTCGGTCATACCAACCTCTACCCGGCCAAAGGCCCGCGACTGCCAAAACAGGAATAAATCATCGATATATTCATCGGTATCTACTGTCTGGGCGTCAAGCGCATATACCGCGCCAATTCGTCCGCGCGCGCCGGCGTTATATGACGCCTGGCCGCGAATACGCCAGTCACCTAAAAAATCAGGCTTTTCATCATCGGCATCTATCATGCCGGCCGTACCGTAACCCGACACATCAAATTCCATAGAGCGTCCCTGCCAGCCCAGCGCCCAAGACGCCGACGGCGCAACAACCGCCATTGCGGCGGCAAAAATTATTTTTGCTCTCATTTTCCCTCTCCTGCTTCCTGTAGGATTCCATCACGCAATTGTGCATATGCGCGCTCTTCTATTTGACGCACACGTTCACGCGATATGCCGTATTTTTTTGACAGGACTTCTAACGTCGCCGCCGGCTCGGCCAGGCGGCGCGCGATTAAAATCTCGCGGTCCCTGTCTTTTAATTCCGCCAGATGTCGCCGCAACAGTTCATAGCCACGGCGCCGCTGCTCGGCCCCCTCGGCCAGGACGGCTATATTTTCACGCGTATCGGCCATATTTGATAAAACATCACCCGCAGACACATCATCGGAATGCGACGGCGCATTAAGTGAAACATCACGCGCCCCTATGCGTGTCGCCATTCGGCGGACATCATTCTCCGGTACATCTAAGTATTGCGCAACAGCACGCGTTTGGTCATCAGACATTGTACCATCCATTATCCCCAGCGCCCTTTTCGCACGGGCCAGGTTAAAGAAAACCCTCTTTTGATTGGCGGAAGTACCTATCTTAACAATAGACCAGTTGTTAAGGATTGTTTCATAAATCTCGGCCTTTATCCAGAACATGGCATAGGTGGAAAAGCGAAAGCCCTTCTCTGGGTCGAATTTCTGTAGCGCCTGCATCAGGCCCATATTTCCACTGGCAATCAAGTCGGGAACCGGCACACCATAATTTTTAAAATCGTATGCAACCGATACAACCAGTCGCAAATGACTTGCCACCAGTTGCTCGCCCGCGGCCATATCCTGGTTTTGTACCCAGCGCGTTGCATATTCGTATTCCTGGCTGGCGGATAAAACCGGGAACTTTTGTATTTCCTGCATATATCTCGTCAACGAGTCCCCGCCATTACCGCCCGAAACGGGCGCAGAAGACAAAGCCGGCAAAGCGTTCTTGATTTGCTTTTTCATAACAATTATAGTATAGCAATAAAATAAGAATTATCAAGAGCCCCAGGACTAAAGGAGAATTTTCCATGGCATCTATTCTGGAAAGAAACAAAAACGTAAAAACCCCTAAGAAAACACGCGAAGACTATGCCGAAGACGCACTGTATCGCGAAGTTTGGGAAGAGGTAAATAACGAAAAGACACAGCGCTTTATTAAGAAATATTACCGATATATTGTCGCCGGTGCTTTGGTTATACTAATCGCGGCAACCGCACTGCAGATAGGCATCCGCATGCATCGCGATGCAAAAAACGCAATGGCGACAAATTATGAAACCGCGGTAGAAAATATGGATGCGGGGGCACTGGCGGCGATTGGAAACAGTGGTCGCGGCGCAACAGCGGACCTGGCACTGTTCCAGGCATACATGCTGGACAAGGACCCGGCAAAGATAGAGCGCCTGGCCCAGGCGGGCAACACGCGCGATTTTCGCGACCTGGCGCGTCTGCATGTCGTTGGCCTAAAAGGAGATGATATGACCGCGGCTGAGTTGGAAAAATATCTAAGCCCGCTGAACACAAAGTCATCGCCATATTACTATGTCGGCATGCTTACCGTGGCCCAGAAGCATCTGGCGGCGGGTGATACGGCGGCGGCGGGCAAATGGCTGGATAAAATTATCAGCGATAAAAACGCCCCGGCAACAATATCGGCAGCAGCGGCGGCTTTGAAATAAAGGTATATAAACATGCGAAAAATTGCGGCGGCGTTATCAATTTTGACACTGGCGGCGGGATGTGCAAAGCACGACCCTATTTTACCAGGCCAGCGCACGGCTATTTTTGAAGAAAGCGCCCAGACCGTCACAGGCGGCGTGATTGAAAACCTGCCGGCGACGGCTGTCGGAGCGTCCGATGCGCCATGCCCATATACCCAGGATACGTCAAACGTGATTTGGGACGGGGATAAAAAAATCTTTAGCGGATTTCCAACCAGCAATTCTGTAAAAAGCACACAAAAGCCTGTATGCGTTGGCAAATATGTAATTGCGGGTCTGACCACGGGCGAAGTGGTAAAGGTTAATCCCAAAAACCGTCAAATCGCATGGATTGCCGATGTTTTCCGCCCCAGCAATATGACCGGCGGCGCATCTGTTTTAGACATCATCGCCCCGATAATAGTCGATGGTGACGCTGTTTATGCGGGTGGAATGGGCGATGCTTTTTGCCGAATTAACCTAGGCAATGGAAAAAGTAAATGGTGCACGCCAATAAGCGTATCTGTACCTTTTGTAGTTGCGGGCCCGGCGGCGTTTGTAATGGGCGCGGATGGAATTCTGCACGCGGTAAGAATATCAGACGGCGCCATCGTATGGCAGCGCGAGATTGGAAAATGCGACGCAATCTCGTATGCGGACGGTCACATTACGGCATGTAAAATAAAAATAAACGCATCAACCGGCCAGGTTATTGATTAAAAAAATCTCCCCCAAACGGGGGGATTTTTATATCAGGCCAAAACCTTAATCTCATGCGTTTGCGGGTTATAGACACGTGGCGTGCCCGTATATCCCATGGCCGCATGATGCGAAGGGATTAAGAATTCGGGCAGTGGCGTTGATTCCCCCATTGCCATATATCCCGCCAGACGCGGGTCTTGCCACGCCTGCTGGTGGTCGGCCTCAATCGGGCGGTTATAGAATCCCTGGAATATAACCAGTTGCTTTTTCTTGTCCAGTTTCATGATATCCATGGGGGTGTAAAGCAACTCTTCGCTGGTCGATTCCTTGCCGTCTTTGTCGGTCTTTATCTTCATTTTGTAGCCCATCATGTCGGAAAAGCGTTTTGCAGTATCCGGATCATTCTGGCGCAATACAATCTTGGCCGCGGTTGTGGATATAATCGTTGCAGCCGCATCATTGCCATATTTTTCCGCAATCTGGTGCAGGTCTTGACCTATAATCAGGTATGAAATCTTTTGCCCACGCCCCAGGTCTGGTCCCTGTATCACCGCCTGCAACTTTTGCATCTTGGGCATTTCATCAAGCAGGAACAAGACCGGATACGGCCCCAGCTTTTTGCCATCACGCACGCCCTCTGGTGCGTTTGCCAGCAGATACGATGACATCAGCTCAATAAAGATTCCGGTAATGGGATTAAGTGCCTCAGCGTCAACCATGTTAATAGACAGATATACCGTCACAGGCTTAATTTTACCGTCACGCGGGTCAAGCAGGCCGCGCATGTCAGAAAAGTGAAAGTCGGAATGGCTGGTCCGGTTTCGCACGGCGGCATTTCGGAATATTGATATCCCAGCCAGTGCGGTCGATATAATACTGCCGCGTTCCTTGTCCGGGGTATTAGCCAGTTGCGTTAATTCCAATATCGCACGATGTGCGTATGCGTACTGGCGCGCCTCGGCCACGGCGGCCTGTAACAGGTCCTTCATGGGGTCTGCCATCATAACCATTTGGTCACCCTGGCGGCGGCGATTTTCCAATTCCTGGGCTATTGCAATCTGTGATGCATTCAGCCAGTCCAGAATCATTGAAAACGATGCCTCTTTGCCTTTCCAGGCCTCTGGTATATTATTCCATGTTCCAACATGGACATAGTTCATGGCATTAAGCTCGCCCCGGGCCAATAACGCACTGGCTGCGTATGCGTTCGGGTCGTTTATCATCGACAGATAATAATCGGACAGTACGGCGGCATCTTCGGCATCAAATGTACCGGCGGCCAGACGGGAATAGAAGTAATCATCGGCCTTGGCCTTTTCCACCTTGGACACAATATACTGAACCATCCCCGACAATGCCGCGCGGCCCGATATGGTCCAGTGCGGGTCGGCCGAAGAAGACGCCTTTTCCGCAACCAAAACATTACAGATTGAATCAATATACAAATCGCGCTGTTCGGAATTAAAGGGAACATGCTCCGGCGACAGCGGATTCCAAGACGGATAGTAAATACCGTTTTCCGGGTCGTCCTGGCCCGCCCAGTTCATGATAAACACCGGCCCCACTGTCGAACGATATGCCGATGATTTTTGTTTTAATTCCGGCTTTGGGTCGTTGATAATCATTGACACCTGGGGACAATCGAAAATAGTCGGCAAAACCACACCCTGGGTCTTACCCGTCCCGGGAGGCGCCACACACAAAGCCGACAAACACTCATCCATCATCAGGGGCTTTTTCTTAAAATAGCCCAGCACCATCATAAAGCCCTTTAGCAGGCCCATTTTTTCAATGTCTTCCTTTGTCGCCTTGTTTGACGATTTTTCTGCAAACTTGTCATTGCCATAGGGATTAAATTCTTTGACCAATGTGGCATCCGCCAGGAAAAAGTATGCAATTACCGGCAATATCGGCGCAATACACGCCATATCGGGGCGTGCAACGCATCGCGTAATCCAGGTCGGAATCTCAGCCACCACCGACAGCCCCAGCGTCGATAACGCATTACCCAGATAAATCCACATCCATCGCCAAGAAGCCGGCGAAAAACCATATCGCCAGAAATGTTCCGCTATGAACGAAAGAGCAAACGCCAATGCACACGCCAGCCATATCCCAATCGCCCAGCGCAGCGACCAGAACAGTGACGCAAAAGGCTTGCGCTCATGCTCTTTATAGGCGCTGGATTTGAAAATATTAAGACCCTTGGACGAACCGCCGGCCGATAAAATCTTGAACTTCTCTGCCATTGTGTTATGATTATATCAGAAAAAAAGACAAAATGAAAAACATTCCACGAATTTTTGTCGGGCCTGACATAAAAACAGGCGACATCATCCCCGCAGGCCGCGATGCCGCACACTATCTAACGCGTGTAATGCGGCGGCGTGATTTTATCGCCTTTGGCGGGGGGCGTGAATTTCTGGCCGATTTGGCCGCCGACGGGAAAAATTTTATAATCGGGCGCGATACTGGCCGCGCTGACCCGTCGGGGGATATAACACTGATGTTTGCACCGATAAAGCGCACGGATGATTTAATCAATATGGCAACGCAGCTGGGGGTGGCACGCTTTGTGCCTGTTATTACCGCACGCACGGTGGCCGGACACATAAACTGGGACAGGATGCGCAAAATCGCGACCGAGGCGGCCGAGCAATCAAACCGCAACAGCGTACCGGAAATATTGACCCCTATAAAATTTGCCGACCTGGATTTAAGCGGGCTTGTTTTCGCAGACGAGCGGGCCGCGCATGGTCGCGACTGTGCAATCGGGGCGGACACAAAATCAATTCTTGTCGGGCCCGAGGGGGGCTTTTCCCCCGATGAATTCGCCGCACTGGATGCGGCCGGGGCGCGGGGAATATCACTGGGGGCGACAATACTGCGCGCGGAACTGGCCGCGGCCGTCGCAATCACAAGGATTGCCAACAAATGACCGTTCGGATTGCAAAATTCATAGCCGACACCGGCGCCGCATCCCGGCGCGCGGCCGAAGACATGATTTTGGCCGGCCGCGTGGCGGTAAATGGCACGGCTATCGATACGCCCGTTGTTTTCATAGACCCCAAACAAGATACCGTCACAATTGACGGGCGCCCCCTTATGGCGCGTACGCAATCACGGGTGTTTGCATTTCATAAACCCATTAACACAATGACAACCACGCATGACCCGGCGGGCCGCAAGACGATATACGATTGCTTGGCGCCGGAATATCACGGATTAAAATATGTCGGGCGTTTGGACTATAAGACGACGGGGCTGCTGCTGTTGACGGATGACGGGGAACTGGCGCGGAAACTGACCCTGCCCAGTTCGCATATTCCGCGAACATATATAGCCACGGTTAACAGCAACGATTTCTCGCATCTGGATGCGGCACGGCGCGGAATTACGGTTGACGGGATAAAGTACCGCCCGATGCAGATTGACGTTTTGCCGAACAACAATCTGCGCGTTATTGTGACAGAGGGTAAAAAGAACGAAGTCCGAATTGTTCTGCGCGCGTGCAAGTGCCCCGTGCGCCACCTGCGCCGTATTTCGTTCGGCCCGGTACATTTGGGTAACATGCCGGTCGGGCAAATAAAAGAACTGCCACAGAAAACAATTGACGAAATGCTAAAATCTCTCTAATATTTCATATAAGGAAGGGAGATTTACCAATGAAAAAAACACCTGCTAAAAAGACCACTCCGGCCAAAAAGGCTCAAAAGCCCGCAAAATCCGCGGTGCGCGCAACACCTGTAAAGACAACTGGCGGTTCTTGGTCACTGTCGATTTATATTTATTGGTTTATAATTTTGTTCTTTATCGCGGCTACGTTCTATATCCTGGGGCGCAGTCATGGCACAACAACACCGACCACAAATAACGTTGAAATAACGGAAGAAGCCCTGTTGCAGTCCGGTGATTATTACGAAAGCGGCAAGACAAAGCTGCTGTCGGGTGATTTGGATGCGGCCGTGGCTGATTTAACCGCCGCGGTTGAGGCATCAGATGAAAATATTGATGCGCTGGTCCTGCGGGGCGAGGCATACATGCAGGCCGGCAACTATGCCGCCGCAATGGATGACTTTAACGCGGCAATCGAAAAAGATGCCAAAAATTCCGTTGCGTATTATGACCGTGCATTGCTAAATACACGCCTGGAAAATTATACGGCCGCGCTGAACGATATCAACAGCGCACTGGCCGCACGCACAGAACGCCCGAACAACGTTCTGCAGATGCGTGACTTGTACGCCCGCCGGGGTCAACTGAACCTGTGGCTGAAAAACTGGGAGGGGGCAATCGCCGATTATACCAGTTCGCTGGCACTGCCCGATGGCGTGGTATCTGCCAATGTTTACGCCGAACGGGCCGAGGCATTTACGGCACTGGGCCAGTATGCGGCGGCAATTAACGATTATGCATCGGCGGTGCGCGTAATTTCAGAGCAGATTCAAGGCGCCACATCCGCGGACGAACGTGAATCTCTGTCGTCCAGCGCGATGAGCTATTTTGAAAAATCGGCTGCGCTGAACTTGAAAATAGGCAATATAGACGCCGCACGCAGTGATTTGGAATCCGCACTGACGATTGGTACGGCGCTGAACGATGTTGACAGCGTAGAGCGCCTGCAGGGGCTGATTATAGATTTAAATAACATTTCCGCCAATCAGCAGTAGGATAAAAAAACAAACCAAAACACCGGCTAATGCCGGTGTTTTTATATGTTTTTGCAATGCGGCCCGGCTATGCACCAGAGCCGAGGATAGTGCCACCGGGCCAGAATAATAGAAAACGCATCGTGTTTATAGGTCGGGGCCCGTCACCGTTTCTTTGATTGGAGATGAGAAGACGGAAAAACAGGCCCCTACATATTTTTTGCCAGCCAAAAGACGGAGGAGAGAGCCTTCCATCCCAGGAGACAAAAAATTAACCGCAGAATTGAATCTTAACAAATATAAGATATTTTTAGGCGGTTGGAGGGTCTAACTAGCTTTCAGAGAAAAATAGCCCAGCTTATTTTTATATATCACTGGCCTCCAACCATGTGGATATGGTAAGAGTATTTTACGTGCCTCGGGCACGCTCTGAAAGAGAGGTTTAGACGCCTCACACTAGTATCACTAGTGCAAATGAATAATATCACATCAATAGGAATAGCGCAAGAAAAAAATAAATGCAAAAACCACCCTCTAAACTTAGGGTGGCTGGAGGTTCTAAACTACCTTCAGAGCAGTAGCGGGTTTATTCAATTTATTCACCCCCTCCAACCAAGTTTGGAGCCATTTTCGTACGCTGGTACGCTCTGAATCAAGAGGTTTAGAAGCCTCATATCCGCAACACGCTGATACAAGGATAATTATACAGGATTATTTTGCTATTTGCAAATATTAACTGGGTTGCAACAGCACCCCCACGCAATGACATAAAAAACGCCGGGGAAACCCGGCGTGATATTATTTACGCAGACCTAATTTCTTAATCAGTTCTTCGTATTTGGCAACATCGTTTTTCTTGATGTAGGCCAGCAATTTCTTGCGGCGGTTAACCATCAGCAACAAGCCACGCTTTGAGTGCTGGTCCTTATGGTTAGCCTTCATGTGGTCCGTCAAGTTGCGGATACGTTCTGTTAAAATTGCAACCTGTGCCTCTGCACTGCCGCCATTGTCGGTATCAGTTGTCTTGTAAGATTTTACCAGTTCCGCTGTCTTTGCTTTTGTAATGGACATTTCTTTTCCTTTTTTGTTTTAAATTGTTCTTTTCGGGCGCAGCGTGCCATCCGTAATCATGCCAATGCCGATAAATGTATCGCCACCATAGACACGGCGCAGACCGTTACCGCCCGCTATTTCAATAAAGCCGCCATTTTTATACAAAGATGCGTCTTTATCACTTAGATTACAGACCGGAATGTCCCCCAGTCCATAGTCCACCGACATCAGATATTGTCCGATATCGCCACCATTATTAAACAGATTTTCCAAAAAATCAAGTGTCACCGCGGATTTAAGCGTGGCCCGGCCCGATACCGTGCGTCGTATCATGTCAACCGTCGCCATGGCACCGCATTTCGCGGCGATGTCGCGGGCCAGGCTGCGCACGTATGTGCCACGCCGGCACCTGACGCGAAAATGCCATGACGGGCCTGTGCAACCGGTAAATTCCAGTTCTGAAATATGAACACAGCGCGGCGGTATTTCGGGCGCCCCGCCCCCACGCACCACCTCATACGCGCGCCGGCCAGAGATATGCACGGCCGAATATGCCGGCGGCGTTTGCATAATATCCCCTATAAACGCGCCCAGCGCGGCGCGGACGGCCCCCTGCTCTGGGATAAAGTCATCGCGGCGCATCTCGCGCCCGGTAATGTCCAGGGTATCCGTTTCAAACCCGAACTGTAGGGAAAAGAGATATT
Organism: Alphaproteobacteria bacterium; assembly: GCA_013316395.1. Taxonomy (GTDB): domain Bacteria; phylum Pseudomonadota; class Alphaproteobacteria; order Rs-D84; family Rs-D84; genus Enterousia. Next base: position 15,697 of record WSMU01000017.1, read on the forward strand.
CTTTTTCCGGGCCGCCCTGCTCTTCTACAAACGGAATCATTTTGGTCGCATCGCCAATCGCAATGGCTAAAACACCCGATGCCATGGGGTCTAAGGTCCCGATATGCCCGAACTTTTTAGTCCCCAGCATACGCGCCACACGCCCGCCGGCGGTGCGGCTGAACAGGCCGGGTGTCTTATCCAAAATAATCCAGCCATTTTTCATATTTTATCCAAACAAGCTAAGCTGGGGGGCGTCTGTTTTTGGACTTTCCACGCGATGCGCCTTTGGGGCGGGTGTGGCAGCCGGCGCCGGGCCGGCCGTGGCGGCGGGCATCGACGATACAGATGCATGCGTATCCTCCAGCGCGCCCAGAACCGCCGACGCGCGTTCAACGACCGATGCGGGCATGCCCGCCATGCGCGCGACATGAATGCCGTATGAACGGTTCGCAACCCCTGGTATTATCTTATGCAAAAATACGATTTCGTTATTATGCTCGCGTACGTCAATCGTTAAGCAGGCCACACGTGCCAGGCCGCCATCGGTATCCGCCGACAGCGCGGTCAGCTCATGGTAATGCGTCGCAAACAGGCAACGCGCCCCCAGTGTGTTTAAGTATTCTAAAACCGCCTGGGCAATCGCCATACCGTCATACGTGGCGGTGCCGCGGCCAATCTCGTCAAATATAATAAAAGACTTGTCCGTGGCGCGGTTTAAAATGTTTGCCGTTTCAGCCATTTCAACCATAAATGTCGATTGGCCAGCCGCCAGATTGTCGGATGCGCCAACGCGACTGAATAATTGGTCGCAAATTCCGATGCAGGCGCGCGTTGCCGGCACAAAGCACCCCATATGAGTCAAAACCACCAAAAGTGCGTTCTGGCGCAGATATGTCGATTTACCGGCCATATTTGGACCCGTTAGCAATGCAATCGGACACCCGCCCAGGTTACAGTCGTTTTTAACAAAATTATCCGCACGCGTACGCAGAACGTATTCAATTACTGGGTGACGGCCGCCGATGACATCGAAATCACATTCGGATGTTACAACCGGACGCGTCCAGTTATAGCGCAGCGAAACAGTGGCAAGCGAATACCATACGTCTGCATCCGCAATCAGTTCGGCCGCAGCCAGCAAAGAATCCGCGATTTCTTTTATATTTTCGATAAAGCCTTCGACTATCTGGGCCTCTATGCCGGCGGCACGCTCGGCCGCGCTGCGAACATCGTTGTCCAAATCAATCAGGCGCGGCGTTGTAAAGCGCATGTTGCCCGCCATTGTTTGGCGGTGGATAAACCCACTCTCGGGATGCATCAATGCATCGGCGCGGGCGGATGGAACCTCTATAAAATACCCCAGGATGTTGTTATATTTTATCTTTAGCGTGTTAACACCCGTAGATGCGGCATATTCCGCCTGAAGCGCGGCAATAGTTTCCTTGGCCCCGTGGGACAATCCGCGCATGTTATCCAGCGACGGGTCAAAACCATCGCGAATAACACCGCCGTCACGGAAAAACGTCGGCAACGAATCCGCCAGCGCAAAACGCAAACGCCCCGCCAGCGTGTCATGTGTTTCTATGTCTGCAAACTGGGCCGCCAGGCGACCGTCGAGCCGCATACCCATCATCTTTACATTGGGCAGCTCAATCATAAAATCTGAAATATGACGCAGGTCGCGCGGACTGCCCCGGTTTGACAACAGGCGCGACAAACTGCGCCCGACATCGGGTACCGACGCCAATGCACCCGCCAACGCCCCCATGATATCAGGGTTTAGCATCAGGTGACCGATATGTTCCTGGCGGGCATGGATTTCTTTTATATCACCCGTCAACGAGCGTAAATACCCGCGCAGACGACGCGCGCCGGCGGCCGTCTTGGTATTATCCAACACATCCAGCAAACACGTGCCACCATCGTTAATGGGTGCATCTATCTCAAGGCTTTTCCAGGTGGCGGAATCAATCAACAACTGCGCCCCGGAATTAAAACGGCGCGCCGCACGAAACGTTATGTTCGCACCGCGCTGGGTATTGAACAAATATCCCGCCAACAGTGCAATCGCCCCCGCGGTGGTTACATCCGCCCCGGCGGGGACCGCACCACCGAATATGCGCGATACAATTGTGTCTATGTCCGCACGCAGATACAGCTTTTCAAACACCGGCGTTGTTTTAAACGTATCACGCAGGCGCATTATCGTTTCATTCTCGGCTATGGCGGCCGGATATATAACCTCTGCCGGGTTGATGCGAACCATGTCATCAATTAAATTAGCACTTTGGCCGATGAAAAATTCACCCGTTGATATGTCGCATCCCGCAATTTCATAAGCACCCGTCACAGGTGCAATAGCGACCAGGAAATTCGAATTCTTTGGCGACAGCAGATTTTCATCCGTTAGTGTGCCGGGTGTTAAAACACGAACGACCTTTCGCTCGATATACTTGTGGCCGCGGGCCTTGGCCTGGGCGGGGGTTTCCATTTGCTCTACCAGTGCGACCTTAAAGCCGGCCCGTACCAGGCGCCCGAAGTAATTATCCGCCGCATGCCATGGAATGCCGCACATCGGAATATTCTCGCCAGAGGCGTCCGTACCACGCTGCGTTAAAACCAGGGACAAACTTTCGCTTATCTGGCGGGCATCGTCAAAAAACGCCTCATAAAAATCACCCAGCCGAAACATCAGCAAGGCATCGGGGTTCTCGGCCTTCATGTCAACATACTGTTGCATGACCGGACTTAGTTTACTTTTATCCGCCACTGTTATATCCGTTTGATAAAAAATTACTGATTTGTTCCAACTTTCAGGGTTTCGATTTTCAGCTCCGCCTCTTTTAGCAACTGCTCGCAATATGCTTTTAGCTTTATCCCCTGCTCGTACGCATCAACCGATGCCGCCAGCGGCAGTTCACCGCTTTCCATTTTTTTTACCAATTCCATAAGCTGTTTATATGCGTCTTCAAACGATAATTTCTCGTTTTCCATTGTTTAAATCCCTTGGCTTTCCTTGAAAAATACAATACATGATAAAATTCGAAAAATCAATAAATAATCCGGCAAACGCCGGATTATTCCAATACACCTATACTTTTAGTTTTTCACGCATCATCGTTAATATAGGCGTATCTACCCCCAATGACTGGGCACGACGCAATATCCCACCCAGGGCAAATATCCCCTCGACCGTGCCGACAATCTCTTCCCCGCGGGCAATCGCCATACCGGCCGAAAAATTACGTGATGTTGGCGACGTCGCCGACAGGAACAGGTCACCAATACCGCACAAGTCTAAAAACGTACGCACATCCGCCCCCAGGGCAAGACCGATGTTTACAACCTCGCCCCAGGCGCGGGTAAATATCATGGCACGCTCGTTCTCGCCGGATAAAACACTGGTATAGCCACAGATAAGCGCAACGGCATTCTTGCCCACACCACACATCTCTGCACCGATAACGTCGCTACTTTCACTGATGTACAACTGGCGTAAAGCGTCCGCGCCAATGCGACGCGCGTTCTGCGTTCCCGCCAGGGTCGAGCCCGTTGGCACGCCACGTGCAACCTCGGCCGCGAACTGGGGCCCGGATAAAACACCAAAGTCACTACATTCGGGTAATTCGGCACGCAACACCTCTGACATAAAGTCGCCGGTAGAGCACTCGGCCCCCTTGGTGCAGATTATTACGGGCACGCCTTTGTAAAACGGGCGCGCGGCGCGCACTGTGTCACGAAAATAAGCGGCCGGCGTCACAACCAACCATACATCCGCCGCCGACAAATCAGACATTTGCGTGGTTACATTTATATTTTCCGGACATGCAACGCCTTCAAACTCCTTAACCCCGCCATCATAAGACCATAACAAAACGTCCGCACCACCACGCGCCGCAGTTATCGCCAGCGCCGTTCCCCATGCGCCCGCACCTATTACCCCAACCTTCATTTCAAATTCCTTATCTTTTTTTCCAGAACCGGAATAACCGACAAACCATCATCAGCCAAATCTATTGCACGCATGTATGCATCACTTGCCAGTTTTTTATTACCTGTCTGAACGTATAAATCCCCCAGATGCTCAAACAATGCCGAGCAGGTATTAGAAACCTCGCCTACACGCTCTATCAATTCCAGCGCGGCATCCGGACTTTCACGAACCGCCACAACACGCCCCAGTACATCCCATGCGGCAACATCCGTCGGATTCTGACGGACCAGCCCCATGGCATATTCGTATGCGTTATCAAGCTCCCTATTCTGGCGCGCCCAAATCTTGGATTGCAACGCCAATATCTCTCCATCGGGCGGCAGTAAATCCGAGGCGGCGCGCAGGTCTGCCTGGGCGTCATCTAAGTCGCCGAAAACAAAATTTATTTGCGCCCTGCTCTTCAGGAAATATCCACGCCCCTGGGGTGTTATATTTTCATCCCCCAGCGCACGCGACACAACCCGCAGCGCCGCACGACGGTCACCATGGGAAACATAATGCGCAATAAGCCGGTTTGCCCCCGGCACAAACAGCGGATTTGCATCAAATGCCGCCGCCAGCGCCGATATATCCCCGCTTTTATCAGACATGCGCAGAATGCCGAACAGATAAAACGGGCTGTCTTTTTTAATAGCGCTAAAATGCTTTGCATAATCGCCGACATTATTATAAAAATACTGGCCCAGATAATAGTTAACAGCATCATTTTGCCCCTGGTATGCGGGACCTGCAATCTGTGCAAAGCGCAGCAGCAGCAGCGCCAAATCAGAATACATCATTATCTGAGTATGGGAAACACTTTGAATCAAGCTGAACGCGAGTGCATTTTTATTACCGGAAAACTCGGACCAATCAGGCACAGCGCCATAACCCAGCATATACATCCCGCCCGGACGCGATGTGAATTCATCCTGCAACTTTGCGGCAGCGACCGCCATTTCATTCGCCCTATAAAAAGACATTATGTATAAATAATCATTTATATTCATAAAATCCGGGGATACAGCGGCAAATTCTTTTTCAGCACGCTTTATATCACCGGTTTGGGCATAAATCTGGCCACGCGTAAAGGCCTTCCACGACTCGTTCGTTGGCAGCTTTTCTATAAACTTTATTGCATCGGCGCTGTGCCCGGTGGCAACAGACGACCATATACGCAACGGCGCCGACAGGGCCGAAGTATCTTTTTTATGCCGTTTGTAAAGCTCATCCCACTTGCCCGCATCAACCAAATAGGCATCGTATATCAGTCGAGCCGCCGCGTTTTTTTCATCCCGCATCAGCTTTGCGTCCATTGGCATATTACCGCTAAGGAACTCTGACAGCATACGTGTATTGTAAACAACCGCATATTCTATATTGTCCAGATTACGGCTAAAATCGGCCGCACGCTGAAAATCATTTACATAAATCGCATGCTGGGCTGCCAAAAACGCACCATATTTCGTCGTAGGATAACTATGCGCCAGCTTATCGGATGCCGGCGCCATTGCACGCCAAGCAACCGTTCCGGTCGCCGCCAGTGCGGCAATTAAACCCGCACCCACTATTAAAGTTTCTATTTTTCTCATAACAATATTTATGCTACAATAAACCTTAGGAATAATA
>WSMU01000042.1 GCA_013316395.1 Alphaproteobacteria bacterium
GAAAAGAAGGCGCCGGCAAAAGCAGCCGCGTCAGTTAATGCGGATACCCCGGCGCCAACATCTATGGGGCGGCTGAATTACACGCGGCCGGGGTAAAGCGCGGCGACATTGTCGGCGTTTTGTCTCACAACATACCACAGATGCCAACAACAATGTTCGCGGTATGGTATTTGGGCGGCACGGTTCTGTTGCTGGACACTAATTTAACACCGTTTGAATATGACAACATGACATCGACCACCGATTGCCATATTGTCGCGGCGGAAAAGTCATTCTTTTACAAAACGAAAAAGTTCAAGTTTTTCGACATAACGCAGCCTGATGGCAAGGCAAACGGTCGCCTGAAACCGGCCCCGCTGGAATCATTGGACGTGGCGACACTGTCGTTTACATCGGGCTCTACCGGTAAACCAAAGGTTGTACCCTTAACGCATTTTAATTTGATAGAGTGCTCAAACTCGCTTGACGATATGCGCGATTATATCGGTGCGGGCGACATTATGTACGGCTTTCTGCCGATGTACCACATATTCGGTTTTGCGGTCGAATTGCTGGCGACGCTGCACTATGGCGCGGGCGTATTGCTCCAGCCGACTGTAAACCCAAAGGAAATTATGGCGGACTTTAAACAGTTCCGTCCGCATGCAATTCCGGCGGTACCGCGCCTGTTCGAAGTTATTAGAAACCGCATCATCGATACGGCCAAATCCCAGAACAAATGGTGGCTGGTAAACGGCGTATTAAAATACGGAAAATTCCTGCGGATGATTGGTTTGGGCTTTATAGTTAACAAGGTTCAAAACGAAATCCGTTCAATATTCGGTGGCCGCGTATCATTGCTGATTGCGGGCGGTGCCGCGACCAAGCCGGAGGTGGAAACATTCTATGAACGTTTGGGCCTGCGCTTTATCCAGGGTTATGGTCTGACCGAAACAGTTGGTCCGGTTTGCATATCAAAGCCGCTGAAAAAGCGTTTTCCGTTTGCATTCGGCGCCCCGACAACAAACAACGAATGTGAAATTCGCGATATGAACGAAGACGGTGTCGGCGTTCTGTGGATTCGCGGCCACCAGGTATTTGGCGGCTATCTAAACAATCCCGACGCGAACGAGGTTGTATTCGACGAACGTGGCTTTTTCAACACGGGCGACATGGTGTCGATGGATAAAAACGGCGAATTGCACTTTGCCGGCCGCAAGAAACAGGTTATCGTTCTGGACTCTGGTAAAAACGTTTACCCGGACGAGCTGGAGGCCCTGTTCATGAAAATCCCGGGTGTTAATAACGTTGCCGTGTTTGAGCATAAGATAAAAGACAAAACGGTCGCATACGGCGTATTCAGTGTTGAACCGGATATGACACTGGAAAAGTTGTCGGCGGCGGTTGCCAACGCAAACAAAAAGGTAGCCAGCTATAAATGGGTTACCCACTTTGCAATGACGACAGACGATTTGCCAACGACCAGCACGCAAAAGATAAAACATCATATCGTGCGCCAGAACTTAATCGACGGCAAATATCCCACACGCAAAGAATAAAACCAGGAAAAAATAACACCGGCAAATGCCGGTGTTGTTTTATTTATTTTCTGTCGCCGCATGCGCCATCACAGCCAACGTAAACACCCGCCGCAAAACATCGCGCGGTATTAAATCGTTACCACTTTCATACCTGTGCAACATTGTCGTATCCACGCCCAAAAGACGCGACATGCTAAGCGCCGATATGTTGTTATGATGACGCGCAGACTTTATGACACCGCCGAAATATTCGGCACTTATTATAATATTTGACATTTTTGCTCCTTACGTTTTTTGTAAAAAAACGCCACCTGCAAAAACAGGTGGCTGGAGGCTCAAAACTATTTAACCAATAGTGTGACTTATTCAATATATTCGCCACCCTCCAGCCAATGCGGAGCGTATGTTTTAAGTCTTACCAGACAGGTTAAGTGGGTTTTGAGACCCAGCGTCGGTATCACCCACCGCAAAAGATATTATATCATGAACAAACAGATATGCAAACAAAAAACCGGGCATACGCCCGGTTTTTTAATAGTTGCGCAACGTTCTGCGTTCCCACCATATTGACACCGCCGGCACCAGGTATAGTACAACCCCCAGCATTTGCCACAGTGCGATTCCGCCAATAATGGAAAAATACATTATCATCGGTGAAATCCCGGTTAGCAATACCGCCACATACAGCAGTACCGGAAAATACGTCAGCACCAGTGCAATAACGCCTAAAAATAAATTGATAAAAAACGCGCGGAACAGCGAGCGCTGCTTCATACGCATTTTCATATCCTGTTCTTGGATAAAATCTTTTCTCATTGTTTCTCTCTTTTGGTTATACGCATATTATACCACAAAAGAGTGTTATTAAAAACGGAATGTTGTCATATTACTGTGCGCCAGGGCGATTGCAATCGCATCAGCCTCGTCCGGGGTTTTGGGATTAGCCGCCGGCAACAGTATGCGCACCATCTTGTCAATTTGTTCTTTTGACGCGTGCCCCGCCGACGTCAGGGCTTTCTTTATCTTGTTCGGTTCATATTCAAACACCGGAATATCCCGCGCCGCCACCGCCACAATTGCGGCCGCGCGCGCCTGCCCCAGTACCAGCGTAGTCTTTGGATTAACGTTTACAAATATAACCTCTATACTGCATGCGTCGGGCTGAAACGTTTCGCACAGTTCTGATACACCGCGAAAAATCTCTGCCAGGCGCTGCGCCAGCGTCAGCTTTGCATTGGGCAGTATCACACCACTGGCGATATATTTACGGGCCGAGCCATTGCTTTCAATCACCGCCCAGCCCGTATGTAAAAGTCCGGGGTCAATCCCAAGAATTCTCATTATGCCGCGGCCGTAAATACTTTCTGAACGTCATCATTCGCATCCAGCGCATCCACCAATTTTTCAATCTTGGCATACGCTTCATCGTCCAGGTCCATCGGCATATTCGGTATCCAGGTCAATTCGGCCTGTTCCGGTTCACCCAACACATCCGCCAGCGCTTTTTGAACCGTGACAAAATCATCTGGTTTTGTCGTGATGATAAAGCCCTCTTCGGATGTTTCCATATTGTCAGCATTCGCATCCATGATGATTTCCATCATTTCGTCTTCACTTTTGCCAATCGATGCGGGGTACATAATCTGGCCGGCGCGTGTGAACATGAATACAACGCTGCCCTCTTCACCCATGTTGCCGCCGTTTTTGGCGAATATGTTACGAACCTCCGGCACGGTGCGACGCGGATTATCAGTCAGCGCCTCTACAATTACCGGAACGGCACCGGGGCCATACCCCTCATAGCGTACCGCCACATAGTTTTCAGTATTCGCACCCGACGCCTTGTCAATCGCGCGTTTGATATTGTCATTAGGCATGGACGACTTGCGTGCCTGCAATATCGCCAGACGCAGACGCGGATTATTATCCGGGTTTTTATCCCCCAGCTTTGCCGCCATTGTTATCTCACGGGCCAGTTTTGTAAACAGACCGCTGCGTGCGGCGTCAACCGCACCCTTTTTGTGCTGAATATTATGCCATTTGCTGTGTCCACTCATAATTTGACCTTTTAATTATAT
>WSMU01000043.1 GCA_013316395.1 Alphaproteobacteria bacterium
GTACTGCGGCGACGGACCACGATGCGGCAGCAGACTGCAAGATAAGCTGTGGCGGGGGTTATTATATCCCGACGGCGAATGCAACATCCTGCAGCAGTGTTGGTGTTGGATACTGGGCCGGTGCCAGTGTGGTATCCCAGGGCAATGTCGGTTCGCGTACGGCGTGCGCATCCGGCCTGACGACTATTGGATATGGCGCAGGCGCGGACGAGGCCGGCGACTGTGGCCGCGTAATGCGCTTTGGGGACAGCAAGCTGTACCTGCGCAGTACGAAGAAGACAACACCATCGTTGAACGTAAAGATAGGCGACAAAACATTCTATGGAAACATGAGCACATCGACCAAGGGCAAGCTGCGTATTAAGAAAGACGCAACCACGTACAGTGTTCATGACGATAGTATGTAAAGCAGATTCGCAGGTTATAGTATTTGACCACGAGGCCTTTGGCATGTAACATATTCATACATGAAGAATTATGATGTTGTTATTATTGGTGCCGGTGCCGCCGGTTTGACCGCGGCCGCAACAGCGACCGCCCGCGGGCGACGCGTGGCGGTACTGGATATGGGCGACGCCCCCGCACGCAAGGTGCAGGCATCAGGCGGCGGCCGCTGTAACTTTACAAACATGGCCGCAACACGCGATAGATATTTCGGTGCAAATCCTGACTTTGTTCGTGGGGCACTGGCCCGGGTTACGCCGGCGGATATACTGCAATGGGCCCAGGGACACGACCTGGAATGGCAGGAGAAAGCCGCGGGGCAATTTTTCTGTAAAAGCGGTGCCGGCCCCGTGGTAGGCGCACTGTTACAAGATGCCGCCGGTGCCCGGATTATTACAGGATGCACCGTAACGGGAGCGACATATCAATCCAATCGATTTATAATAAAATCTAACATTGGCGATTTTAGCGCCGACAGTCTTGTTATTGCAACGGGCGGGATGTCTTTTGCGACATTGGGGGTGTCTGATATCGGATATAAAATTGCAAAAAGCTTTGGTCATAAAATAATCCCTATACGGCCCGCATTATGCGCAATTGATATCCCGGCATTTCCACGCGAATGGGCGGGGATTTCCGTCGGTGCTCAAATAACTGTGAAAGAACGCAAAATCACGGGCGATATGTTATTCACACATTTTGGAATCGGCGGCCCCGCGGTTTATTCCGCATCAATCGCGCCATCGGATTGCGATATAAAAATAAACCTGATGCCGGGGATTGATGTGAATGACTGGCTGCGCCAGGCTAAGCGCAGCGCCGGTCGCAAGGCGTTGTCAACAGTATTGGGGGAGCGCCTGCCAAATCAAATTGCAAAATACTTTGGCGGGCCGGCCCGAAATATTGCAGACTTTCGTGACAGCGAGCTAGCAGACGTCGCCGCACGGATTACGGATATTACGCTGCATGCGGGAACATGGCACCACCATGGAATGGCCGCAGCCGAGGTAACGTTTGGCGGCGTCGATACTGCGGATATATCTTCGAAGACGATGGAATCAAAAATCCAGCCCGGTCTATTCTTTGCCGGCGAAGTAATGGATATAACAGGTGACTTAGGGGGATTTAACCTGCACTGGGCATGGGCATCGGGGCACGTGGCCGGTGATAACGCATAATAAAACGCCCCAACAGGGCGTTTTATTTTATTCCGACTGCAAAACCATTATATTTCCGTCATCAACAATTAAATCAGGATCATCGGCATACGTTTTATCCCCGGCCCATACCCTGTATTCATATGGCGTGGCGGCATTGCCTTCTATCTGAATTATATGATGACGCGTCTCTAGTGTTAAATCACTGTCGCGCGGGACCGAATATTTTACCACGGACGCAGATTGGACATCAGGCTGCGGCATAACGACCGTCTGATATTCAATATCGTCGGCATAGTCAACATATTCTGTTGGCGCGGTGCGCGGTTGGCACCCGCAAAGCATGCAAACGCCAACAAACAAAAGTATATAGTTTTTCTTCATGCTTATCATTATATCATATCTCAGGCTGTTTTCTAAGCTTTATTTTTCAAGTCGCGACAGGTCGCGCGATATATCACACGATAGCATATCGACCAACACGCCCATGCTGTGGACATAATCGGCATAGCTGTCGCCACATTCTGCCCAACCATTATAAAGCGCAATTATTAAATTTTTTTAACGTTTTTTGTTTACAAGCATACCAAACATGTGATAATATTCCTTTTATAGGCAATAATATGACGATACGAGAACATTTACGCAGGAATAAAAACTGGCGACAAAATCCGATTGAGCAAGCCCTGCAGGGCGCTAATACGGCCGCACGTGCGGCCACGCAAATTGAAAATTTGCGTGAGTTACGCGCATTTTTGAAATCACAATATGGCATAACCGACGTTAATCCGGTCGCTTCTGTCATTTGTAACAAGTTCCTGACGGGAATGGATTCCAACGGGCGACGACTGTTTATAAAAACAGGCTCGCATCAGGGAATATATGAAAATGAATATGTTATGGGTGGTCGCCTGTACGATATCGATAGTCGGCACTTTCTGCGCCCACTATACTTTAATGATTATGACAAGTTCAATTTTTTTGCCAACGAATACGCCGATGGGATGACACTCAAAACCGCTGTTATGAAAAAATGTCTTAGCCGCGAGGAAAAGTCAAAAATAATCAGCGACATCTGGCGCATCTTTTGTGCACTAAAAAAATCTGATGTTATACATCGTGATATTCGCCCGGACAATCTAATGATTATTGACGGTCGTCTTGTCCTGATAGACTTTCAACTGGCGGTTTCAAAGACAAATTTTGTAGAACTGGAATATCTGGCAAAGCGCCCTAATCGTTTACGTCAGTTGGGAAACAAAAAGTTTAGATATCGGCCATTTGTATGGGATGATTCGTACTCGCTATTAAAAGTTATGGAATTTGTCGGACGCGATAAGTTTTACGGCATAAGATATGATATAATTTACAAGCATATAAAAGAATATGTCGGTTGCGATAAAATAAAAACCGCGGTGCGGGAAACCGATTTTCATCGTATGGTTCGCCATATAAGCGCACTTTATCTGTAGCAAGATATTGATTTAAACAAAACCCCAATATGTTATAATAGACAATAGAAACAGTAAAAAGCCCAAAATCGGAACCAACCATATCTGTTTGCGATATACTCTTACTAACCAAAACAACATAAAAGACAAGATAAGCAATATCAATACAATACAGACAATATCATAATTTGTCATACAATTTAGATACGCGCCATCAATATCAAACTGACAAGCATTTGCCCAAATATGATTAAATTTTGAAATTTTGCCGATACACGCCAAGTCAAATAAAAAAATATACAAGGCACAAAATAAAGATACTGTTATAA
>WSMU01000018.1 GCA_013316395.1 Alphaproteobacteria bacterium
GTACTGCGGCGACGGACCACGATGCGGCAGCAGACTGCAAGATAAGCTGTGGCGGGGGTTATTATATCCCGACGGCGGGTGGTGGCTGTAAGGCATGTCCGGCTGGCAAATACTGTACGGGCGGCGCCAAAGCACAGACGGAAACACTGGCGGCGACGGGAAATTGCCCGGCGGGAACGTATAGTACGGGCGGCGCGACATCCAGTGCCTGTACGGCAGCACTTAGTGGCTATACCGCGGCGGTATGCGCAACAGACAAGTGGAGTGCTGCAGGAGCAAGCGAATGTACGGCATGTACGACAGCAAACGGGTATCACAACAGTGGTACGACGGCGGCGGCGCATGCCAATAGGACATCGTGCGTGGTAAGCTGTGGCAATAGTACATATGTTGCGTCGGCCGGGGCGGCGTGTACATCGGTCGGCACCGGATACTGGCGCGCGGCCCATACGGTTGCCGAGGGTAATTCCGATACACGCAGTCAGTGCCCGGCGGGATATCGTGACGGTGCGGCAGCAAGCACCGAATCCGGTTGTATAATGAACGTTGCGGGCGGTAAATATGTGGCGGCCGCCAAGGAATCCGCCGCCAGTGGCACGTGTTCACCAGGCTATGCTAAGGCAGCTCATAACGTAAACTATGGCAGTACGTCGAGTTGCGCGGCATGTACGGGGGCGACGTATGCCGCGAGCGCGGGCCAAGCATCGTGTACACAATGCCCTACGGCAACTAACTCCACGGATGTTACAGGATATGCATACTGGAATGGCGGGGTAGCAAACGACCATACGGTTCGCGAGGGCTGCTATGCAATCTTTAAGGGTAAAACCGTACCCAATGGAACCATGAGTGCATATAAGTGTTATATTGATAAAGACACGAATAACTATGGCATTGTAAAGAAGGATAGAAACTGTTGGGTGGAGGCAGCAGATTTAAAATGCAACGGCGGATATTATAATGTTGCGGCCAACGGCGGTGCCACCCAGCCCGGCGGCACCACGCTAGAGAACTTATGGAATACGGCATGCGTGAATGTTGGTGCGGGATACTGGTCTACGACAAACGCCCTGACGCGTACGGCATGCGCCTCCGGTCTGACGACTATTGGCTATGGTGCGGGGGCGGACGAGGCCGGCGACTGTGGTCGCGTAATGCGCTTTGGGGACAGCAAGCTGTACCTGCGCAGTACGAAGAAGACAACACCATCGCTAAATGTAAAGGTTGGCAACACAACATTCTATGGGAACATGAGTACTGCGACCAAGGGCAAACTGCGTATTAAGAAAGACGCAACCACTTACAGTGTTCATGATGATAGTATGTAAAATGAGGTACGAATGAAAAAAACGCCACAATGAAGTGGCGTTTTTTATTATAAATAAGCGGTTTTACTTCCCTGCCCCTTGGCGGCGGGCCGCAGATAAGGCCCGGCGCAGTGATTCCTCGGCTATTTGGCGGATTTTGGGTGCGAATGTGCGCATATTCATTGTGTCGGCCACGCTGTCTGCGAACAGGCGCGCGATGTATTCAATCTGAGTCGGGGCGACAACAAAGATATCACTGGTGATATTGGCGGTATTTAGCCGCTGAACTGGTTCTTTCATTATAAAATCCCTCCGCTTATGATAATTTTCTTATTCTTTGTACTTGTATGATTTGCATACTTGCATTATATCATAAAGTGCCTTGACCGCAAGGCGCAAAATTGCTATCGTCTGGCAGATAATAGAAGGAAAAAACAAACATGTTAAACGTTATTAGTAAAATTTTGGGGTCGGCCAATGACAGACTGGTTAAGTCATATGATAAAACCGTATCCCTTATCAATGATTTGGAGCCAAAATACCACGCAATGAGCGATGAAGAACTGCGTGCGCAGACGGTTGCACTGCGCGAGCGTTTGAAAAAAGGCGAGAAAGAAAAAAATATCCTGCCCGATGCATTCGCGCTGGTCCGCGAGGGGGCTAATCGTGCGGTTGGTATGCGGCACTTTAATGTCCAGATGATTGGCGGTATGGTTCTGACAAACGGCCAGATTGCGGAAATGAAAACCGGTGAAGGTAAAACACTGGTTGCGACGCTGGCGCTGTTTTTAAAGGCACTGCATGGCAAGGGGGCGCACCTGATTACTGTCAACGATTATCTGGCGGCGCGTGACGCTCAGTGGATGGGACGTGTTTACAAGTTTTTGGGATTGTCTATCGGTATTATTCAGCATGATATGTCTGATGATGAACGCCGCGAGGCATACGCCTGTGATATTACTTATGTTACTAACTCTGAGTTGGGGTTTGACTATCTGCGCGACAATATGAAGTTTTCCAAGGAGCAGCAGGTTCTGCGTCCGTTGTTCTTTGCAATCGTTGACGAAGTGGACAGTATTTTGATTGACGAGGCGCGCACACCTCTGATTATTTCCGGCCCGGCCGAAGATACCAGTGAACTGTATGCAAAAGTGGATGCGGTTGTGGCACAGTTGGGGGCACAGGACTATAAAAAAGATGAAAAAGACCGCCATGTCACATTGACCGAGGCCGGCGTTGACAGCGCGACACGCATGCTAAAGGATGCAGGGCTGTTGGTGGGTGATAACCTGTATGCTTCGGAAAATGCGGCGCTGGTTATGCATATTCAGCAGTCACTGTTGGCGCATCATTTGTATCAAAAGAACGTAAACTATGTCGTCCGCAACGGCGAGATTTTAATTGTGGATGAATTTACAGGTCGTGTTATGACCGGGCGTCGCTTTGGCAAGGGCCTGCACCAGGCGATAGAGGCCAAAGAGCATGTAACGGTTCAGCCGGAAAATCAGACTGTGTCCAGTATTTCTTACCAGAATTTGTTCCGTTTGTATCCGACATTGTCCGGTATGACCGGTACCGCTATGACAGAAGCGGCCGAGTTCGAAGAAATCTATAAGCTGCGTGTTGTGTCGATTCCGACAAATCGTCCGGTATCGCGTATTGACCACCATGACGAGATTTATCGCAACAAGGATGAAAAGTATGCCGCGATTGTAAAGCAGATAAAGGAATGTATCAACAGACGTCAGCC
This sequence comes from Alphaproteobacteria bacterium, assembly GCA_013316395.1. Classification (GTDB taxonomy): domain Bacteria; phylum Pseudomonadota; class Alphaproteobacteria; order Rs-D84; family Rs-D84; genus Enterousia. The sequence continues at coordinate 3,058 of WSMU01000018.1, forward strand.
GGTTCTGGTTGGAACTGTATCGATTGAGAAATCCGAAGAACTGGCGGCGGTTGTGCGCAAGGAACTGGGGATAGAGCCGGCGGTTTTGAACGCAAAGCATCACCAGTCGGAGGCAAAAATCGTATCTCAGGCCGGTGCGCCGGGGGCGGTTACTATTGCGACCAACATGGCCGGTCGTGGTACTGATATCAAGCTGGGGGGGAATGCAGAGGATTTGATTGCAGAACTGGACCCCGAAGTGCCGGATTTCGAAGAGAAGAAGAAAGAAATATATGCCCGTATAGAGGCTAACAAAAAGCTGGTCCTGGATGTGGGCGGGCTGTATGTAATCGGCACGGAACGTCATGAATCGCGCCGCATTGACAACCAACTGCGTGGTCGTGCGGGACGTCAGGGCGACCCGGGTGATTCAAAGTTCTTTTTGGCACTAGATGATGACCTGATGCGTATATTCGGCGCGGCGCGCTTGAACGGGATGCTGACGACGCTGGGGCTGAAAACCGGCGAGGCAATTACACACCCGTGGATTACGAAAGCGCTTGAGAAAGCGCAAAAGCGTGTCGAGGCACGTTACTTTGAATCGCGTAAAGAATTGCTGAAATACGACGACGTTATGAATGAGCAGCGTGGCGTTATCTATAAGCAGCGTGATGATTTGATGACCAGCGAAGACCTGGCGCCGCTCTCGCGTGAGTTGATTGGCGACGTTATCGAAATGATTTGCGAAAACAATATTCCAGAAAAGGCTCATCCCCAGGATTGGAATACCGCCGGTATTCATGATGCGATGCTGCGTACATTCGCGCTGGATATAACCGATATTGAAAACTGGAAGACGGATGAAACTATTACCGAGCGCAAAGCGTACGAAGTTCTGCATAACCTGGCTATGCGGCGGTTCGAGGGCCAGGCGACAAAATACGGTCCTGAACTGATGCAGACGGCATCGCGCCAGATGATGCTGGGGGCGTTGGATGCGGTATGGAAGCGTCACTTGCAACAGATGGACTATTTGCAGACGGCAATCGGTCTGCGTGGGTATGCCCAGAAAAATCCGCTGTATGAGTATAAGCGCGAGGCGCTGGAGCTGTTTAAAAATACAATTAACAACTTTAAGATTATGTCTGTTGCTTATATCTGCCGGATGGAGCTGACGCGGGAAGATGTTGCCGCGACCGAACGCCAGCGTGCCGAACATGATGCGTCACTGAACGCGGCCGGTGCAGATGCGGCGGAATCGCGCCGTAATGCCCCCTGCCCGTGTGGTTCGGGATTAAAGTACAAGCATTGTTGCGGCAAGCTCAGCTAAGCTATAAAAAATCCCCCGGTTGGGGGATTTTTTATTTTCGTGATTTATAGCTTAGCATTGAAAATGCTGCATTCATCAGGCGCGACAGTGCATATTCAGGGAATATGTCACGTCCTATTTCACAACGCTTGTACTGCTTTGCGGTCATTTTAAGCATTGCCGCAGCCTCTGGCGTTGTGATTTTCAGGAACTTACGCGACAGGCGCATTGCGTCACCGTAATATCTGGGGTCAACCATTAACTTCATTTTTTCCTCCATTGGTTTTGACAATCCCACTTTGCCACAGGCTTCGCGGGACAAGAAAACACCGCCGTGATTAAGGGCGGTTGGAGGTTGATTACTATAATAAGAAATAGTCCCGTTTATTCGTATATATCACGGGCCTCCAACCAATCTGGAGTCTAATCTTATTAGAGGTAATCACACCTCACACTGGGTATCACCCAATGCGTTATGGATTATATCATATATTGTTGGATTTGCAAACAAAATACTGTCAACCGAAAAATCGTATTTTTCGTAAATATATGGTTGCCCCGCTGGGGCATTTTTTGCTATTTTTGCGGCATGGAAAGTCAATTTGTTCATCTTCGTACGCATTCACGTTTTTCTGTTGGTAACGGCACCCTTACGCTAAAGGCGATTCCCGCGCTGTGTGCGGCGGCCGGGATGGGGGCGTGCGCCCTGACGGATACGAATCTGATGTCCGGCGCGGCCGAGTTTTCAGACGTTATGCCCAAGAACAAGCTGCAGCCGATTATAGGTATTGAAATATCACTGAATCATCATACGGCTGACCCGAAAATTTTACGAATGGAATCGCTGTCGCGGTTGGTGCTGCTGGCCCAGAATCATGACGGTTATCTGAATCTGTGCGAGCTTAGCCGTATTATGTACATGCGTGGTGATAATCATCATTTGGGGCCGTATGTGTCTTGGGATGAACTGGCCGCGCATAGTGCGGGGCTGATTTGCCTGTCGGGGGCGCATATCGGGCCGATTGGGATGGCGCTGCTGAATAATCAGGAGGCGGCGGCGAACGACTATGCCGCGCATCTGCATAAAATTTTTGGCGACCGCTTTTATATAGAAATTCAGCGCCACGGACTAGAGAATGAAATCAAGACAGAGCCCGGTTTCCTAAAAATCGCCCAGGAACTAAATATACCGATAGTTGCAACAAATGATGTTTGCTTTGCTGCGGATACCGATTACGAGGCGGCCGACGCGCTAAGCTGTGTTTTGGGCCAGACCAAGGTAATAGACCCGGCACGTGCACGAAAATCATCTGAGCAATATTTTAAGTCACCTCAGCAAATGGCGGAGCTATTTTCTGATTTGCCCGAAGCGGTGGAAAACACCGTGGTAATATCCCAGCGATGCGCCTTTATGGTAAATGTTCATGAAAAGCCATTGCTGCCCCGATTTGGTGACGATTTAGAGACCGAGTGTCAGATGCTGCGTGACAATACTATGAACGGCCTGGCAGAGCGGCTAAAGCAGCATAATATCACCGATACAGCCCCTTATTATGAGCAGGCGGAATTTGAACTGCAGGTTATTATCGGTATGGGTTTTCCGGGATACTTTCTGATTGTTGCGGATTATATTGAATGGTGTCGTAAAAATGATGTTTTAACCGGGCCGGGTCGCGGTTCTGGTGCGGGGTCCATTGTGGCGTGGGCTCTGGGGATTACGCATGTGGATCCGTTGAAGTACGGCCTGCTGTTCGAGCGCTTTTTGAATCCCGACCGAATATCAATGCCCGACTTTGACGTTGACTTTGAACCCACCGGGATAGAGCGCGTGTTGGCCTATATCTGTGACAAGTATGGTCATGATTCTGTATGCCGTATCATTACGTTTGGCAGCCTGCAGGCGCGCGGTGCTGTTCGCGACATCGGTCGCGTGTACAGCATGCCCTACTCCAAATCTGACCGCCTGTCAAAACTGATACCCCAGGATGCCAAAACACTAAAAGATGCCGTGGAAACATCCCCGGAAATTCAGGAAATATTAGACGCCGACGAAGACATGAACAAGGTTGTTCGCGTCGCGCAGGAATTGGAAGGCTCGCTGCGAAACCTGGGGCAGCATGCGTGCGGCGTTGTTATTGGCGACCGTCCCACGACAAAAATTGCGCCTGTGTATCGCGACCCGGCGAACCCGCTGCCATCGTGCCAATTTGACGGCCATTATCTGGAATCGGCCGGATTGATTAAGTTTGACTTTTTGGGACTCGAAACGCTGGTTGTGCTAAAGTACGCAACGCGACTGATACAGCAGACGCGTGGGATTAACATCGACCTGGACAAGATTCCAACCGATGACGAAAAGACAATGAAGTTGTGGCAGGCAGGTTTAACGGAAGGCATATTCCAGTTCGATGCCCCGTTTGTTCAGCAGACACTGCGAAAAATGCATCCGACCAGCTTTCTGGAAATTTCGGCTTTGAACGCCTTAAACCGTCCGGGCCCAATTGCGTTTATTCCGCAGTTTATCGCCCGTATGCACGGTGAAGAGGAAATTGAATACGTACACCCAAAGGCCGAGCCAATCCTAAAGGAAACATACGGTATTATCGTTTACCAGGAACAGGTTATGCAGCTGACGCGCGCATTGGCCGGTTTTACACGCGGTCAATCGGACAACGTGCGAAAGGCTATGGGTAAAAAGATTATTAAGATGTTGGACGAGTTGGAGGGCAAGTTCTATGAAGGGTGCGAAAAAGAGCAGACCTTGGACCGTGCCACGGCCAAAGACCTGTGGGAAAAATTTAAGGAGTTTGCAAAATACGCCTTTAATAAATCGCATGCTATTGCATATTCTATTGTTGCAAACCAGTGTGCGTATCTAAAGGCAAACTATACGGCGGAATTTCTGGCGGCGTCTATGTCTAGTAATCTGAATGATACCGACCAGTTGGCGGTGTTTGTAGATGACGCAAAATCCAATTTCAATATCGCAATCGTGGCGCCTGATATTAACATCAGTGAATCGCTGTTTACGGTTCAGAACGGGAAAATAGTTTATGGCCTGGCTGCGATAAAGGGTGTGGGGACCCAGGCAACCGATGCAATCGTGGCCGAGCGCAATGCCAACGGTAAATTCAAAAATCTGACGGATTTTGCAAAGCGCTGTGCGTCGATAGTAAATAAAAGAATTCTCGAAGCGTTCGCAAAAGTGGGTGTACTGGATTCGCTGGAGCCTAATCGGGCGGCGATATATATGAACGCTGATGCAATATTGTCGTATGCGTCAAAGTCGCGCGCGGGTGGTAATATGCTGTCGCTGTTTGCGAATACGGTCGAAGACGACGTGACCGAGGATCGCCTGCGCAAAAATTTACCGCGGACAGCGCCGTGGACTTTTTCGCAGCGGTTGGAAAACGAGTTGTCGGCATTAGGTTTCTATATATCGGCGCATCCTTTGGATCAGTACAAGCATTTGATTCAGCGCGCCGGATTGGCGACCAGTGCGACACTGGAAAACATGGCCGACAGAAAGCCTGTTCAGATTGCGGTAAATGCCGGCTCCTTTTCGCGCCGCCGAACCAAGACCGGCAAGGATATGATAACCATAAGTGCCACAGACAGCTTTGGTAATATTGACGCGGTTGCATTTGGCGATTCCGCCGCACAGTTTGCGCATATTTTATCGACTGAAAACGTTGTTTTGATTTCGGGGAAAACGTCCGTGCGGGATGACCGCGTATCGATATTTGTAGATTCCATAACCCCATTGAATCAATGGGTGGCAAAGATTGCAAACAAGGTTACGTTGGATATATGGGACGGCGCTGTGCTGCCTGATGTGAAAAAAGTACTGGGGGCGCTGGGGCGTGGCCGCGTGCGGGTTCAGTTAAATCTGCACGCCACGGACAAGGTTGCAACGCTGGCACTGCCGGGCGGGGTTGAACTGGGCGATAATACCGCCGCCGATTTAATAGGTCTTGGGGTTAAGGTTGAAATAGAATGACAAAACATATACCTGTTTTATTGCATGATGTTATGGCGGCGTTGGGCGACCTGCGCGGGCGGCGGATTATTGATGCGACGTTTGGCGCGGGGGGGTATACGCGCGCTTTTTTGGAGGCCGGCGCCGCTGTTACCGCATTTGATCGCGACCCTAATGTTACCGATGATGCCGCGCAAATTGCGGCTGAATATGGCGAGCGGTTTAATTTTATTCCCCGGCCTTTTTCCGCAATGGCTGAATTAAAAGATACTTATGATGCTGTCGTTTTTGACTTGGGTATATCATCCATGCAGATTGATATTCCCGGGCGTGGCTTTTCATTTCGGGCAGACGGGCCGCTGGATATGCGCATGTCGGCCAACGGATTGTCGGCAGCAGACCTGATTGAGCAGGCGGATGTGTCAACGCTGGCGGACATATTGCGTGATTATGGTGATATAAAAAAAGCCACTGTGTTGGCGCGTGCAATCAAGGCTGCGTTGCCGAAAACAACAATGCAATTGCGTGACCTGATTCATGTGCCGCGTGATGTGGCGCCGGTTTTCCAGGCATTGCGTATTGCGGTTAATGATGAAATGGGAGAGGTTCGTCGGGCGCTGGATGCGGTGCCGGGCCTGCTGGTGCCGGGGGGAAAATGTATTTGTGTCACGTTCCATTCTTTGGAGGATAGAATTGTAAAAAATACATTTCGCGCATGGACCACAGCGCCCGGAGACCCACGTATGCCCGCCGTGGCGGCGGCGCCTTTTTCAATGATTGCACCCAAGACGCCCACCGCGGCCGAGTTGGAAAATAATCCGCGTGCACGCAGTGCGCATATGCGCGGCGTTATAAAATCATATTGACCGGGATATCTCACTTTTTGTACGATTTAGGAAATGATATAGGATAAGGAAAGGTTTATTAAAATGAAAAAGTCAGTTTTATCAGCATTGATAGTATTTGTGGCCGCAGTGTTGGCGATGCCGGCGGCGTGGGCGGTATGTCCGGTATGCACGGTTGCGGTTGGTGCCGGTCTGGAGGGGGCGCGCCTGTTGGGTGTCGATGACGTGATTACCGGTATTTGGGCCGGTGGATTGACCCTGTCCCTGTTTTTCTGGACGGTTGGCTGGCTGAAAAAGCGCGGTGTGACAAATGTATGGTTGCTGATTGTGTTGCCGCTGGTGGTATATTATGGCTTGCTGGGGGCGGTTTATCTGATGCCGGGTGTGACGTTTGGTGCCCAGACATTGTGGGGTATTGATAAATTCATGCTTGGGGTTATTGTTGGTACGCTTGCATTCTATCTTGGGGCGCGCTGGTATGTTAAGATAAAGCGGGACAACGGCGGTCATGCAAAGTTTGCATTCCAAAAGGTTGTTGTGCCGCTAAGCTTTTTGTTGGTTGCGACGGCGGTATTTTGGCTGATAACAAAATAATATAAGAGGAAGGAAAATGGCACAGAAAACAGTTAAGAAAGCGGCGGCAAAAAAATTGACGCTGGAGGAATTGGTTGAACAGGCGGATGCGGCAAAAAAAGTTAATCCGCTGGACCTGTCGTCCGACCAGGATTTGTCAGTTGCCTTGATGAATTTAATTTCTCTGGAGGAGCACTTCTTCTTTAGTGGTGCAAAAACACGCAAGACCGGCTTTTATGACATGATAAATACCGTTCGTGACATGCGCAAAGAGTTAATGGAACGCATTGTTCAAAAATCAAGCGCAGAAAATGGCGAGGTTTGGTGTATTTCGAAGCACCTGTTGGCGGCATCTATGCGACTGATGGAGGTGGGAACCAAGGCATTGGGGGCCGGTAATACCAAAGATGCCTATGCCATGTTTGATAAGGCCTACGATTTGTATTCTCTGTTCTGGGGAATTAACATGAATCTGATAGATTTGACAGGTGTGCAAAAGGCCGTGCCGGCATTTTACGAAGGTGCGGTAAAAGAGTGCAAGCTAAAAACCGCCGCCGCCGCCACGGCAGAGGTATCGGAAAATGCGGGTGCTTCAAAATCTACGGTGCGTCGTTTGGGTGACTGGGTAAAAAATGCAGTAAATTGCTGCATCGAATAAATTCGGTATTGATTCATGTTGTAAAAACATGATAAAATGTAAGCAGAGAGAAATAAATTTTGAGCATTAGCGCCGCACAGATTTTTAAAGTTTCATTTATTGTAACGGCTTTGTTTGCCGGTGGTCAGGGCTTTGCCGCCCAGGCACCTAATCCGCGCGGAACATCCGTGGCATCATCGCCGGCGCCGGCAAGTGCGCGCAACGATGGACGCGAGGTGCGTCGCGCCGCATCATCATCTGCTGGTGGCAATGCGGTATCCGGCGCGTCTGCGTCGCGTTCGGCGACACGGCGTCCGACCACAACGGTTACCAGAACACAGTCGGTAATCAGTGTCCCTGGCGGCGCATCGGCAAATGTTTCAGCGCGCAGTGCGGTCACGCCGCGCACATCGACATCCTCGAATACTGTATCGGCGGCCCATGCCACCGTTGGACGCGCGGCCGCATCCAGTGTTGTTCGCGCCGCCACGGCACAATCTGCCGCACGCAGTGCAACAACATCAAATGTGTCGCGTTCTGCTACGGCACGTGCAACGGCGGTCTTTGATGATATATCAAAGATAGGGGGCGGATATTCCGCCTGTCGCGAGGCGTATGCGACATGTATGGACCAATTCTGTGCAAAGGCAAATGACACATATCGTCGTTGTTTCTGCAGCTCAAAATTTGAAGAATTTCGTGACACTGAAAATGCCCTGGATGAGGCAAAATCCCTGCTGATGCGGTTCGAAGACAATAACTTGAATGCGGTTGATAAAAGTGCCGCCGAAGTTGATGCCATGTATAGTGCGACGGTTGGTGAAATGGCTATCAAAAATGATACCAGCGCGGCCGCTGCAACTTTGAGTGAAATTGGTGACTTGTTATCCGGCAAGAAAAAGGCGCAGACAAATAATACTTCGGGGTCACTGGGGATTTTGTCGCTGGATTTTACAGAAGATGTAGATGATATCTGGAGTGGTAACGGCGGCAGTTCTATCTTTAATACGGGCTCTGGCGAGGATTTAAGCGCGCTGGAGGGGCAAAAGTTATTTAACTCCGCTAATAATCAGTGTCTGAAAATGATAAGCGAGTCGTGCGAGAATAATGCGGTGCTGACTATGGCGCGCAGTGCTTATAATATCATGATTACCCAGGACTGTAACGCCTATGAAAAGAAGATAAACTCTCAGCGAGAGGCGGTAAAACAAACCGTTCGCCAGGCAGAGAAAATGCTGCGCGATGCCCGCCTAGAGGAGTATAGAAATCATAACACTGCCGATGTAAACGAATGCTTGGCAAAGGTGCGGAGCGCCCTGACCCAGGATACAGCCTGTGGCGCAAACTACAAGCGTTGCTTGGACTATAGCGGTGTTTATATAAACAGCAACACGGGTGAAGCGATTTATTCCCCTCGCCTGTTCAAGTTGGTTGAGCAGATAAATCTGGACGGGTCTTCGGATGTTCTGGGCCAGAATCCGCAGTTTAACCAATTCTTGGATTCCAAGAAGATGTTTGCGACAACCGCGCTGGATACATGCCGTGATATTTCAGATATCGTATGGCAGGAGTTTAAGCGGGCCGCACTTATCGAAATTTCCCAGGCACAGGATGAAAAGATAGAAGAAATCAAAATGTCCTGCGTTAATACAATGGCAGACTGCTATGACACACAGTCCAGTGCGCTAAAGAGTTTTGATGATACCACTTCGCAGTATTCCGGCGCCCAGGCTGCCTATGCCGCGCGCACAATGTGCCAGGACAAGGTGGCGGCATGCGCCGCGTTGTATGCAGGCCCCAATGATGTAGAATGTAAGTTTGATAATAACGGGCGTCTGACAAATGGTGCGGTATGCGGTCTGACGGCGCTGGTAAACTTTGTGCAGACAGTTGATAATGTTCGTGTTGCGGAAGGATGCTCGATTGCACTGGATAATAAAATGAAGGAAATATGCACGCCGGCAAAAGATACCAGGGGCTATCCGTGGAATTGCAGTGCAATGTCGCGCGATGAGCTGAAAAGCACGGTAGAGAAATATGCGCAGCTATACTGTGCCGACCCGGCATCCAACACACAGGATTTGGCAGCAGAAACACAATCTACGGTTAATAAAATCATAGACAGTATCTATGAAGAGCTGGACTATCAGTTAATGGAATCGTGCGAGGAGTTGGATGGCTACTGGGTTGCGACGGGCGATGTGATGCAGGAAGAACTGTCTGGAAAGTTGCTGTCGGCGTTTTATGCAAACAACTTTGGCGGCCGCACGGGTGATACCGAAACATCGTATGGGCTCTGCGTTGAAAATGATACGATGGTACAGTGCATTAGCTATAACAGTGGCAAGGAAGAACAGGTAGCAACATACGACCGCAGCAAGGATATCTGTATATTCACCGATGAATGGTACAAAATGAAATGCGAAACCATGCAAGGATATTATGAAAATAGCGTTTGCTATGTTGCAAAATAATTCGACGCAATGGAAAGAAATATGAAACATACGTTCTGTTTATCTTTGTTAGTATATTTTTGTGCGGCGGCCGGGGCGCTGGCGGGCGGCGGAAATAATGTATCGGCACTTAGTGGCGACTGGGGCGGTGGGCGCTGGGTTATGTGCGGTCAACATTCGCTGGGGGCAAATAATGCTTGTATTGGTGCGACACAAAACTGTGCGGCGCGTTCAATGTTTGCAAGAAATTATACCGATGAATGGGCGGTCCAAATGCTGGTTGCAATGAAGGTAACCAAAAACGGTGCTATGTTCTGCCCGGTTCAGGTAGAGGGTAAAAATAAAAACAAGGGTAATGCCTGGACTGAATATGCGTCGGCGGGCAGCAATTGTGTATGGCTGTGCAAGAATGGATATACCGGCGAAGAATGCGCGACCGAGGTTGCGGCCGGAACAACGTGTGACCCGACCAAGCTGCAGGCTAGCAACTATTCCAGTATTCGTCGTATTGCGTCGGGTGCGAACATAGAAGACAGCGTCGCCATGTTTGGCTTTAATAATAATAACTCTTGCGGTGTGCACAAGAAGCAGGAGCATGATATTATTCTGGGGGTTACGCGTTGGACGCCCAGTGGACATGGTGCCTTTGTTCAGCAGTTGGTTGTTCGTGCCGAGCGGTCCGGCTGGAAACATATGGATTCGTGGGCGGCAATATATCCCGCCGGTGGTGCGCCAGAGATTCTGGTATGCAAAAACGGCTATAAGCCAAATGCGGGCTCTACCGACTGTGAGGAAATAAACATGAACATTTGTGCCCAAGCTCAGGCGTGTTCCGGCTGGTCTAATGCCGGCTTTGATGAGCAGGTGCATGTAATGATGCAGCCCGCCGGCCAATCATGCTATGAGTTTAGATGTGCCCAGCAGGGGTATGCATTTCAATCCGCCGCCGAAAGAAAGTGTGTCGAGTGCTCAAGCAGTATGCGCGATGGTGCGCATCCGGTTAGCGGTTTGTGCATAAAGTGCGACATCGGCAAAATATTTAACAGTGAAACCGGGGCATGTGATGATGCGGATGCTTATAGCAAGCCCGACATGCAGTATGGCAAAGGCAGAACCAAGGATAATACAAAGCTGGCGGCGCAGTGCTGGACGATTGTTGCGCCGGAAGAATACACGGTTTGTGTGCGCGGTGGTGGCGCGTCTGCGTCCGGGGCGGCATCGGGTTCCGGTTCTGCCCGTGCGGCACGTATGCCGGTTCGTCGCTAAATATCGTTGCGGTTTAAGAAAAATCCCCGTAAACCGGGGATTTTTTTATATCTGATTGCTTTAAGCGTTGCCGTTAAGTGTTTTCATTAGTTTCATTATCATCTGACGGGTTTCGTCATTTGGCAGTTTCCAGTAAAGATTTATTAACTGCAGAGATTCGTTTTTTCCCAATGGGTCATTTGCCGTCTGCTCCGCTACGTGTAAAGAGCGAGATGCACGGGTTTCTTCGGGCATATTACCCGGCAGACCGGTAAAGAAAAATGAAACAGGTGTTTCCAACAGTGTGCTAAGTTCAAAAAGACGGGCCGCAGACACACGGTTTCCGGCGGTTTCATATTTCTGGATTTGCTGAAATGTTACACCGCATTTCTTTGCCAAATCTTTCTGGGACAGGCCCATCATAGTACGACGCAGTTGCAGTCTTTGACCGATATGTTCGTCTACTGCTGTTGGGGTAAATGCTCTGCCACTCATATTTTTCTCTCCGAATACAACCACTAATATGTGATATTTATCCTATTTATACATGTTTTCTTTTTCTTTTGCAATCAAAAAAGGCTTGTGCTACTGTTCGCTTTGGAATTTGAAAAACAGGGGAAAATATGACAAAACCAGTTGTTTTATGTATTATGGACGGGGTCGGTATAAACCCCAGCAGTGCTCATAACGCCGTGGCAATGGCAAATATGCCATTTTTTGACAAATTATTAAAACAGTATCCTCATTCTATCTTGGATGCCAGTGGCCCCGCGGTGGGATTGCCGGTGGGAACAATGGGTAATTCCGAGGTTGGTCATATAACAATGGGGGCTGGGCGTGTCGTAAATCAGTTTTTGCGGCGCTTTCAGATTGAAAATTGGGATGAAAACCCGGCGTTGCGTCAATTTATCGCGGATGTAAAGAAACGTGGCGGCATAGTTCATTTTGCCGGTATGATGTCCGACGGGCGCGTGCATTCAAACCTAGAAGACATGGTTTTGATTATGCGTCGTGTTTTGGATGCCGGCCTGCGGGTATGCATTCATTTTATTGCCGACGGCCGCGATACCCTGCCCCAGTCTGCGCCGGAATATGTGGGTGCTTTGCAGCGTGATTTGGCAGAATATCTGGGCGATGGGCGTGCATTTTTTGGAACGCTGTCGGGACGCTATTATGCAATGGACCGCAATCAAAATATGGATAGAACCCAGATGGCGTTTGATGCGATTGCATGTGCTACATCTGATTTGCATGCGGCAACCATAGATAGCGCGTTGGCGGATGCATATTCCCGCGGGGAAACGGACGAGTTTATTAAGCCGATTGTAATAGACGGTGATGTGGCAATTACGGCCAATGACGGCTTTTTGTTTGGAAATTACCGCAGTGACCGTGCCCGCCAGATAGTTCGTGCAATGCTGAAAACAGGTGCTGCGATGCTGTGCTTTTCGCAGTATGGGGAGGGCCTGAACGAGCAGTGCCCGGCCCTGTTGCCTGATGTTGCGGTTGAAAATACGCTGGGGGATGTGCTGGCGGCGGCCGGTAAAAGCCAGCTGCGCATAGCGGAAACAGAAAAATATAATCATGTAACATATTTCTTTGATGCGGAGCGGAATATTGATTTTCCAAACTCAGATAAGGTATTGATTGCATCACCCGATGTTGCGACATTTGACCTGAAGCCGGAGATGTCGGCGGTAGAAATAACAGATGCGCTGTTGCCTAAACTGTCGGAATTTGACGTGGTTATATTAAATTACGCCAATGGAGATATGGTGGGGCATACCGGCAGCGAGCCCGCAACAATCCGCGCTATGGAGACGCTGGATGCGCAGTTGGCGCGTCTGGTGCCGGCGGTGCTAGGTTTGGGCGGTACAGTTTTGATTACGGCCGACCATGGAAATGCGGAAAAGCTGTGGGATGAAGAAAATAACCTGCCCTGGACGGCGCATACGACAAATCCGGTAAATCTGATTGTGGTATCTAACGACCAGCATCAGGTGCGTGACGGCGGCCTGGCTGATATTGCGCCAACAGTGTTAAAGTTGGCGGGTGTGGCGGTACCGTCGGATATGACCGGTAAATCGTTGGTTGATTAAAAAATGCCCCGTTCGGGGCATTTTTATTTCTTGTTTTTATAGTTTGTATATTATATACTAAAAAAGTCGGTGGGTGTTCCCGTCGATGGGGTATCAGAACCTCTGCTTACGCGTCGTTGATTGGTGGCGCAATGCGCCTGTTTTTATATCACGACTAAAAACAAACTCCTGAACCGCGGGTCAGGAGGGTCGCGAATATATTGAATAAGCACACAATTCGTAAGATTGTTCTGAACCTCCTGGCCACTCGATTTTCTGAGTGGTTTTTCATTTCGAAAAGTAAATTTTAAAGGACCGAAACAATGTTTAAAGATGTGGCAGTGTGTCTTGGGGGGATACTGTTTTTGATATCGGCGCTGGCGGGAGAGTGCAATGTTGGAGAATATGCCAACGGTGACATTTGTTCGTCTTGTCCCAGTGCATATCCGCATAGTGTGCCAAATGCGACCGGCATAAACGATTGTTATTTAATAACTAGTGTTGGGAAATATGTTCCTGGCGCGGGTATGGCGGAAGCCAAGTGTCCTGAGAATTATTATTGCCCGGGCGGGGTTCCTGTGTTTTATAACCTAGCGAACCGATTACAGCGCATAGAATATATAAAAAGCACAGGCACACAGTACATAGATACGGAAGTTCCGCTAGGGTCGGACATTGATACAGAAATTGTTTTTGAAAATGGGATAATACGTGAAGATCATGCGCTTTTTGGGGCCCTGAATTCTGAGCGGCATTATTGGCTGAACGGTTATAATAACCATGCCTTTATTAGATATAATGACTATCATCCAACCGCTGAAGCCAAGGGACGTTTAACCCCAGATACTAGGCTTGTATTAGAAATACGGAATGGCGATTGGATTCTGGATGGCAAAACAATATATTCAAATTCTGGAAAATTTAATGTGGACAGGCCCGGGTATTTATTTGCGGTAAACTACCTTACGGGCGCCAGGTGGCTTCATGGCTCTTTATCTGTATATTCATTTATACAGTGGCGAAATGATAAAAAAATAATCGATTTAATTCCGGTATATGATTCTGTAAAAGATGTATGCGGCATGCTGGATTTAGTGACAGGAAAATTCTTTGAAAATATCGGCACGGGAAAATTTGAATGTGGTGCAGCCGTTCCTGATGTTATAGGGGCGGATGGTGCAGCGGCATGCGTGGCGGCAACCGATAATATTGCGCCATATTCGCCGACGGGGTCTGATGACATGTCGGATTGTGGACGAATATTGCGTTTTTCTGATAATTATAATCTGTATCTGCGCCGCCAGCCGCGCACCACGCACAGTTTAAAAGTAAAGTTTGGCGGCAATATATTTTATGGTGACAGCACCGACACAGAATGTGGGCGCCTGCGTATAATATACAATGGGCAAACCATGTCCGTGTGCAATATGGATTTGGATATTTAGTTTTTACGGCGACGCTGTTTGAAAAAATCGCGTAGCATTTGGGCCGATGCATCTGCGTACTCAGACAGTTGGGATACACCTGGGCGCCACAGGTGACGGTCTGTTTCAAATATGCGCGCATTTGATGTAATGCCGCCGCCCTTTTCATCCGTGGCGGCGAAATATATGTGCCGCATGCGCGCGAAAGATATTGCCGTGGCGCACATGGCGCAAGGTTCCAGCGAAACATATATGTCGCAATCGTCTAAAAATTTTTGCCCCAGTTTTTTACAGGCCCTGTTTATTGCGACAATTTCTGCATGCAGTGTTGGGTTTAGCTTTTTCTGTACCAGATTTTCACCGCGTGCGATAATTTTGCCATCGCGTACAATAACCGCACCAATTGGCACATCGCCATGTTCGGCGGCGCGGCGGGCTAAAATTAAAGCTTGTTTCATAAAATCCATACGGTAAAGTATAGAGTATGGATTCAAAATTGCAAATTATTTCAGGTGTGTTTCATGGGCGTAAGCTGCGCCTGCCGGCGGGGGCGCGCCCAACGCAAAATCGTGCACGTATTGCCCTTTTTAATATGCTGGCCTCGCTGGATATTGTGCCGATATGTGTGTGGGATGCCTTTGCGGGCAGCGGTGCCTTTGGAATCGAGTGTTTGTCACGCTGGGCTGGGTGCCGTGCTGTTTTTACCGACATTGCCCCCGCAACGGTGCGTGCGAATTTAAGCGCGCTGGATATAGGCGCGCGCGCGTCGGTGGTTGGGGCGGATGCAATGTCGGTGGTTGGGAAATATGGCCCTGAGGCAGATTTGGTCTTTGTTGACCCACCCTATTCTACGGGCGGCCTGGGGGCGGCGTTTGTAAAAAGGTTGGGTGGTGTTATTCGTTCCGGGGCCATTGTAGTATGGGAGCAAGACGCCCCCGATGCGTCCATTCCCGGGGCGGAAATGTGGGAAATACTGCGCGACAAGCAATATGGGCGTGCCCGCTTTATGATTTTAAGAAAAAAGTGAATAAAGACCTTGATTTTTCCATGTTTTTGATAAATAATAGCGGTCGCGCGGCACCCTTGGAGGTCGCGTGGTAAACTACAAACATGCTATAAAAGGATAAAAAATGGCAATTAACTTAAACGCAGATATTCGCGAGCGTATTGGCAAGGGGGCCAGTCGCAGCATCCGCAATAACAAGAACATCCCTGCTGTTATCTATGGTGAAAAGAAGGCTCCGGTTTCGATTGAGCTGAACGGGCATGATTTCGACATGTTGCTGAAAACACCCAGCTTGCGGACAAAATTATTCCAGATTAAAACATCTAACGGTACAGAAGATGCCATGCTGATGGATATTCAGTATCATCCGATAACAGACGCCGGTCGTATTGCGGGCTTGAACGTATTGCGTATTG
>WSMU01000044.1 GCA_013316395.1 Alphaproteobacteria bacterium
CAAACATATAACTCTGTCCCCGCCAGTGACTGCGGAACCTGAATCGCAGGATGCGGCGCCATCTGTATTCCAAACGAGGCGGCAACAACCACCGCGACCAATATTATAACCGCAAATATAAAAGATGACTTCACCAGGCTTCCTTTTATTCTTATATTTTTTATTATATCACAAACAACTAAGCGATTGCAATTTTAGAAACTTTTAATTAAACTTTTGTCATGTTCCGCAAAAAAAATAATGTTATTATTGGCCTGGCCTGTTTTAACAGGGAAATGCTAAAAATCTCTATTCCGGCAATCGCAAGAATAAAATCACGCTTTATACTGATTATTCATAACGATAATCCGGCGACAACTATTAGCCCGCGCGATATACGTGAACTGGGATATGGCGGGCCGCTGCATATAATAAACGCCGCAAAAAATATCGGCCTGCGGGCGGCGCGGCTGCGGATACTGGATGCGGCAACGAACAGCTTTCCCGATGCACAATGGATAATTTACGTCGATGAAGATGATGTTTTGCTATCCGCGGACATGCCTGTCGTTGCCCCTAATAATTTTGCAGTTATTCAAAACCGACTAGAGGTAAAAAGCCGTATATCGGATTTAATGCGCGCCGCCGCGACGCCGGAAACACTGGCCCCGGACGGTGACAGCATTGTACTTATACAGCCCAGTCTGGGAATCCGTGGCACGGCAATTCGTATCAACATAATGCGAGGGGTGGCAAACTTGCTGCATGCGGCGGATGTACGGATTCGTGAAATTGACGACTCGCTGGAATACAGACCGCCTGTTGATGCAATGATGTGGCATGCATTGAACATATATGCCAACTGCATAAATCCCGATGCCACGCCGATATATATGGATTGCGTTAACTATATTTCCAACGGGATTGATTCGGGTGCAATAAAATACGGGCGTACTGGCACACCACAAAACAACGCCCCGGCCCAGTTGGCCCATGCAATGGCCCGATATGATGCCGCAATCATGAATGCATTGGGCACAGATGCCGCCTCACAGGGCTAATATACACTTTTTTACATTTTTATAAATATATGATTGAAAACCGGACAATATGTTTCTAAAATCCCGTTCAAGAATAAAAGGAATACCGATTATGAAATACAATGACATCAGAACTACTTTTTTGGATTTTTTTGAATCCAAAGGCCATAAAATCGTCCCGTCGGCGTCACTGATACCAAATGACCCGACCCTGCTGTTTACCGTGGCGGGCATGGTTCCATGGAAAGGTATTCTGCAAGGGGCCGAGGCACCATTTGCCAACCGCGTTGCCGACGTTCAAAAATGTATCCGCGCGGGCGGCAAACATAACGATTTGGACGAAGTTGGCTTTGACGGCCGTCATCATACATTCTTTGAAATGATGGGTAACTGGTCTTTTGGCGACTATTTCAAAGAAGGCGCGATTGAAATGTCTTGGGAACTGCTGACCAAGGTTATGGGTCTGGACCCGAACAAAATCCGCGTTACCACACATATATCGGACGAAGAATCAACACAGCTGTGGCGCAAAATTGCCGGGAAAGAAGCGATACGCCTGGGCGACAAAGACAACTGGTGGTCGGCCGGCGATACCGGTCCATGTGGGCCATGCACCGAAATGTTCTACGATTTTGGGGATGATATTGAAAACGAAGACGACCGCTGGGTTGAAATATGGAACGATGTTTTCATGCAGTTTGACCGTGATGCAAACGGCAATCTGAGCCCCCTGCCTAAGCAAAATGTGGATACGGGCGGCGGATTAGAGCGCTGGGGTGCAATGATGCAGGGCGTTCGCGATAACTATGACACCGACCTATTCCGCAATATTATTGGCGCAACAGAAGACTTGGTCGGCGTAAAAAAGAACGAAGAAAACACAGCCTCATTTAAGGTTATTGCAGACCACCTGCGCGCAGTTGGATTTGCCATTGCAGATGGCGTAATACCGTCTAATACGGACCGCGGCTATGTAATCCGCCGCATTCTGCGCCGCGCAATGCGCCACGGCCAAATATTGGGTCACAAAGGCGAACTGCTGTCAAAGTTATACCCGACCCTGGTTACAGAAATGGGCGCAGCGTATCCGGAACTGGCCGCACAGCAATCGCGGGTTGTTGAAATTATTCAGAATGAAGAACATGCCTTTGCAGACTTGCTGCAAAATGGCATGAAACTGCTGGATGCGGAGTTGCCAAAAGTAAACAACGGCATCCTGCCGGGCGATGTTGCGTTTAAGCTGTTTGACACATACGGATTCCCGTTGGACTTAACCCAGATGATTCTGCGCGATAAGAATATGGATGTTGACACCGCCGGATTCGAGCGCGCCATGACAGAACAAAAAGAACGCAGTCGCGCAAACACGAAGGGAACACGCGTACTATGGGAATCACAGGGCGATTTGGCAGCGACGGACGATACAGCAAAATACAATCCGGATTTCGACGCATCTGCAAAAATACTGTCTATTTTACGTGGCGGCGAATTTCTGCAAAGCGCCCAGACAGGCGACGAAGTTGAGGTTGCGCTGGACAAGACAAGTTTCTATGGCACCCAGGGCGGCCAGGTAGGTGATGCAGGCGAAATATTAAAAGACGGCGCCCCCATTATGAATGTATCTGAGGCGGCACGGGCCGGCAATATCGTTATACACAAGGGCGTGCTGACGGCGCCGATTGCCGTTGGTGATATGGTTACGACAAAAATAAATCCGACAATGCGGGCGGCAACGGCGCGCGCGCACACCGCGACACATTTATTACAGGCGGCCCTGCGCCAGGTTTTAAACGAAGATGTCGAACAGCGTGGCTCCAAGGTTGGCCCGGATTCTGTACGCTTTGATTTCTCTTTTGGGCGTGCAATGACCGCAGAAGAAAAGCAGGCAGTAGAAGACCTGGTCAACAAATGGATTTCGGCCGATATGCCGGTCCTGCACGAGGAAATGTCCCTGAGCGCGGCGACCGAGCGTGGCGCAATGGCACTGTTTGGCGAAAAATATGGCGACACCGTGCGCGTTATTACCGCGGGCGATGTTTCATGCGAACTGTGCGGCGGCACACACATTCATCACACAGGCGAAATCATGAAAGCCAAAATTAACAAGGAAAAATCTATTAGCAGCGGCATTCGTCGCATAACGATGTCGGTGGGGCCGCTGGCGGAATAAAAACGCAGAATTAGACCAAATAAAACATCCCGCAAAAGCGGGATGTTTTTTTATGTATTAACAACAAATTATCTGAAAAAAAGCACCGCTAATGCAAAGGAACGTTTGTGGCGCCGTTTATAGTGTCACTCGGGCAATCCTTGCACATTATTAAG
>WSMU01000019.1 GCA_013316395.1 Alphaproteobacteria bacterium
ATATTTTGGTGCTGTGTTGCAGGTGTTGCGGCATTGGCGGCGCTGGTGCTGATATATGGGCATGATTTGCCTGATTATAAAAAGTTGGCGACGTATGCGCCGCCGGTGGCGACGCGCCTGTATGCGTCGGACGGTTCGCTGTTGATAGAATATGCGGAAGAGCGTCGTGTATTTATAGACTATGCCGACATGCCGCCCCAGTTGGTAAATGCCTTCATCGCGGCCGAGGACCAAAATTTCTGGCGTCATCCGGGCGTTGATGTCCAGGGGATAGTTCGCGCGGTGGGAAACAATGCGCTGGGGCTGATGGGCTTTAATGCGAATTTTTCCGGTGCCTCAACCATTACGCAACAGGTTGCCAAGAATTTCTTTTTAACGTCTGAACGAACAATTTCCCGCAAGATTAAAGAAGCGATTTTAGCGCTGAAGCTAGAGCGTGCGTTTTCAAAGCAGCATATTATGACGCTGTACCTGAACCAGATCTTTTTAGGCGCGCGCGCTTATGGTGTGGGCAGTGCGGCCCTGATGTATTTTAACAAGCCCGTATCAGAGCTAAGCCTGGCGGAATGCGCATTCCTGGCATCACTGCCAAAGGCACCAAATAATCGTAATCGCGCGGTAGAGCGTCGTAACTATGTTCTGCGCCGCATGGTAGAGGAAGGCTTTATAACCCAGGCCCAGGCAGACGCCGCCGCGGCCGAGGAATTAAATATCAACAGCGGCTTTACCGCACAAATGGAACCGGAATTCCAATATTTTGCCGAAGATGTTCGTCGCCAGTTGCTCGGGACGCTGGGGCGCGAGCAGTTGTATAACGAAGGCCTGTATATAAAAACCACAATCGTTCCGGAATATCAGCGTGCGGCATCGGCGGCACTGAACAAGGCTCTTGATAACTATAACAACGGTCGCGGCGGCAAGGAAAAGCTGCAGGGGGCGATTATAGTTATGAATCCACACACAGGGCGTGTTTTGGCAATGGCCGGCGGCCGCAGCTTTGCGGAAAGCTCCTTTAACCGCGCAACCCAGGCTTATCGCCAGGTTGGCTCAACCATAAAGCCGTTTGTATATCTGGCCGCATTAGAGCGTGGCATGTCGCCCCAGGCACTATTACTGGATGCACCGATTGTTGGTGTGCGTGAAAACAACATGCTTTGGAAGCCGGAGAATTATGATAAAAAATTCCTGGGTGATGTTCCGTTAAGACTTGCCTTAGAGACATCGCGAAATGTCCCGGCCGTCCGTTTGGTAGAGCAAATCGGTGTTGGGCCCGCCATTGATGCAGCCCAGCGTTTCGGCGTCTATCCAAAGGATATGCGGAATATGAACTTATCACTGGCGCTGGGGTCGGGGGAAACAACACTGGCGCGCCTGGTTTTGGGATATGCGGCGTTTATAAACGGTGGGCGCGCGATTGAACCGAAACTGGTCGATTATATCGAAGATCGCTATGGCCGTCTGATTGGGGCGAGCGCGCCTGAAATGGTGGAGTGGTCTGATGACCTGACGCCGCCCGATACATCCGCCACGTCAGAGCCATTATCCGACCCCCAGAGCCTGTACCAGATAGTATCTATTCTGCAGGGGGCGGTTGAACGTGGCACCGGCAAGCAGGCACGTGTTGCCGGTCACACCATTGCCGGCAAGACGGGGACAACAAACGATGTCAAAGATGTTTGGTTCGTCGGTTTTTCAAAAAATCTGATAGTTGGGGTGTACTTGGGCTATGACACGCCGCGACCGCTGGGGCGCGGGGCGGGCTCGCATATGGCTGCGTTGGCGTTTGCGGACTTTATGACGGTGGCGTTGGCGCCTGAAAAGAATCAGCCGTTCGCAGTGCCCGACGGGATGACATTTATGCGCGTTAATCGCCGCAGTGGCGCGGCCGCCGCAGCCGACCCGGACGGCGTGATAATAACAGAGGCATTCAAACCCGGCCAGCGGCCAAATCCCGCCCCGCGCAAGGCCACGCCATCAGATGGCGCGCCCGGTCCCGCTGCGGCGGTTGTAGGCGGTGTATTTTGATATCGAATCGCCCGGTATTATGATATAATTGCCCCCGTAAAGGGGGCTTTGTCATGAGAAAGATTTTATTGCTTATATGTGTTTTTGGATTATTTGCGTGTGACGGCAAAAACGATTCTGATTTGATTGTGCGGCGCTGCGGTGACTACAGTGTGGAAATAGATTTCACGGATAACGGCGAAAAGATGAACGCTGTTATAAATGGTGATGGGCTATCGCTGGCACGGTCTGTATCGGCATCCGGGGCTAAATATGACGGCGTGCTAAATGATACCAATGTAACGCTGTGGGGGCGGGGCGAAGACTGGTTGCTGATTCTGGACGATGATATGGTAATCGAA
Source organism: Alphaproteobacteria bacterium (assembly GCA_013316395.1). Taxonomy (GTDB): domain Bacteria; phylum Pseudomonadota; class Alphaproteobacteria; order Rs-D84; family Rs-D84; genus Enterousia. The sequence continues at coordinate 2,367 of WSMU01000019.1, forward strand.
TGTGACGCGGTTGCGAAATAAGATTTATTTTCCTTAAATCTTGTGATAAAATGGTCGGCATAAGAAGGAGAATTTTTATGCTGACCGATTTTTTTCTGTCCCGTGGATATTCATTTTTTGCCAGCGGCTGGACTCAGTTTGCCGCCGCATTTGGATTGTCTTTTTTGATAATGTTTTTGTTCGGACGCCCGTTTATTGCGGCGATGCGCCGTATCCAAGGCAAGGGTCAGCCGATAAGTGAAAACGTGCCGGAGGCACATCGTAAAAAAGCAGGCACGCCGACAATGGGCGGGCTGCTGGTGGTACTGGCGATAATAATATCGAGCGTCTTGTTTATGCCAATGAACAGCTTTGTCGGCTGGGTCGCGATTCTGGCCCTGGTTATGTTTGGCGCAATCGGCTTTGTCGATGATTATAAAAAAGTGGCAAGTCAGTCAAAAAAGGCTGCAAACGGCCTGTCGCCGGCGACACGCCTGCTGCTGGAGGGGATATGTGTTGTAATACTGGCCTACTTGGTAAACAAGACGATGCCGCCGTATATTCCGGCGTATTCGCTGGCGATTGGGGCGGGGATTATTTTGCCGCTGGGGTTGCTGTATTATGTGTTTGCATACTTTGTAATATGTGGTTCGGCCAATGCAACCAATATCACCGATGGTCTTGACGGAATGCTGGCAAAGCTGTATATGCCCGTTTTGGTTGTGCTGGTTGTGGCGCTGTATGGTGCAACGCGTATCGGATTTATGGATACCGTAATGTTTTTGCCGGGGGCGTCGGGGCTCTATGGTGTGCTGGGGGCGGCATTTGGTGCGGTCTTGGGCTTCTTGTGGTATAATTCAAAACCGGCATCTATCTTTATGGGCGATGTGGGCTCTCTGGCGCTGGGTGGATTTATGGGTACGGTTGCAATGCTGCTAAAGTCAGAGATTATAATGGGTGTTGCCGCCGGGATGATGGTTTTAATTCTGATGTCTTCGTTTATTCAGACGATGTTCTTTAAAATCACGCGCAAGGCCACAGGTACCGGTCGTCGCGTGTTTTTGCGTGCGCCGCTGCATCATCATTTCGAGGAGTTGGGCTGGTCCGAGACAAAAATAGTCGAGCGATTCTTTATCGTATCCGTGCTGTTTTCGGGCCTGGCACTGGTATTATTAAAGTTTGCATAAAAGGAAAATCGGACACCATCAATGTTCAAGCGAAGTGAAGAAAGCAAAGTTACCAGCTGGTATTTCGAGATAGATCGCCGACTGCTCGGGTGTGTTCTGCTGCTGGTGTTTATAGGCATGCTGTTTGTGGTGTCCGCAGGTTCTGTGTCGGCCGAACGTATCGGCCAGCCATGGCATTATTTCATGCTAAAGATGATGCCGTTTTATATTATTGGGCTGATAACTCTTTTTGCAGCCAGTATGCTGAATAAAAAATGGGTGCTGCGTATCAGTGCACTTAATGTGATTGTGGGAATGGCGCTGCTGCCGCTGACGATTGTGCATCCTTATATTATCAAGGGCTCTAAGCGATTTGTGCATTTGCTGGGGTTTAACGTTATGCCCGCCGATATTATGAAACCCGGCTTTATAATTTTAACCGCATGGTTCTTGGCCCGCATGTCCGAGAAGTTTGGCGACAAAATGTTTACGTGTCGCGATGCGTGGCGGTTGGAATGGTTAAGCTGGTGGACATATCTGGCGCTGTTTTTGCCGGCGTTATTGATTATATTTCGTCACCCGGACGTTGGAACGGCAATGCTATATATGGCTGTTTTGTGTGCGATGCTGTTTATTGCCGGATTGCCGTGGAAGTTTTTTGCAGGCCTGGTCGCGCTGATTCCGTTAGGGATTACGACCGCCTTCTTTACAATGGGACACGTTCATCGTCGTATTATGACACTGTTGACCGGTGATGGTGATAACTATCAGGTAACCCAGTCTATTCAATCAATTCAGCATGGCGGTCTGTTGGGCAGTGGTGACGACGCATTTGTAAAGCAGTCGCTGCCCGATGCACATACTGATTTTATCTTTGCTGCTATTGCCGAAGATGTGGGCGCAATTATAGCATGTGGGTTGCTGTGCCTGTTGCTATATGTGCTAAAGCGTTTGGTAACAGATGCCACCGCCGCCCGTGATCCATTTGTATTTTATGCAACCGGTGGCGCCGCTGCACTGTTCGGTACCCAGGTTTGTATCAATTTGATGACAACATTGCATTTGTTCGCGCCAAAAGGTATGACATTGCCGTTTATTTCATACGGGGGCAGCTCTTTTGTTGCGTTCTGCCTGCTGTTTGGGATGATTTTAGCAGTAGTACGTGAAGACAAATGGAAATAATACGGGGGAAGAAATATGAAAATATGGATTGCGACAGGTGGAACAGGCGGACATGTTTTTCCCGCGCTTAGCGTGGCGTCTGCGCTTAGTGCGGCCGGGCATAAGATAACGGTATCATGTGACGGCCGTGTTCATGATATGGTTGCGCGCGGAATTCCCGCCGGCGCCCGCCAGGTGCATATATGGGCGTCCGGTGTGGGTGCAAAAAGCCGTCTGCGCCAGATTTATGCGCTGGCTAAGATTGGTGTGTCTGCATCGGCGCTGGTGCTGCGCTTTATGGTTGCGCGCCCCGACCGTGTTGTGGCATTTGGGGGCTATGCGTCTGTGCCGGCGGTTTTTGCCGCGCATCTGTGGCGGATACCTACATTTTTGCATGAACAGAACGCAGCTATTGGTCGTGCGAATAAATTTGCGATGCGCTGGGTTAAGACATTGATGACAAGCTTTCCTGATGTTTCGGGAATTCCCGCCACCATGTCATCGCGTGTGATTTATACAGGCCTGCCGGTGCGTGCCGAATTCTTAGCCGCCGCCCGGTCGCCGCTCTCGCATGGGGCAAAAATTTTGGTAACAGGCGGTTCGCTGGGGGCCCAGATTTTAGATGATGTTGTCCCCGGTGCAATTGCTGCGATGCGTAACAAGAAGGTTTTTGTTACCCACCAGACGCGTCCGGAAAATGTTGCGCGCCTGCAAAAGTTTTATGCGGATAATAAAATTCGCGCGAATGTTTTGTCCTTTGTTCATGACATGGCGGCACGTATAATTGACGCGGATTTGGTTATCGGGCGCAGTGGTGCCAGTACGGTCGTAGAACTGCAAACAGTGGGGCGGCCCGCGATTTTGGTCCCCCTGGGGATTAACCCGGACCAGGCGGCCAATGCGGCGGCGTTTGCCAAAAACGGCGGCGGCTTTGCTATCCTTCAGGACAAGTTTACGGCGCGCTGGCTGACGGCAACACTTGACGAGCTGTTTAATAATCCGCTGCGTCTTGATAAAATGGCGGCCAAGGCTTTTGTGCCCAATGATGCTGTCGAAAAGATAGTTGCCGCCGTAACAAAATAATATTTGTTACATTTTTCTGCTTGCTTGCGATTCGTCATTTGTTCTATGATGTAATCGGAAGGAAAGGAATATGCGGCGAATTACAGTTTCTGTTTTGTCGATTTTCATTGCATTGCCGGCATTTAGTGCGACGCGTCTGCCTGTTGTAAATATTGGTGCGGCGGGTGTTTCCGCGCGTGATGCATTTGGTGAAGGGGCCACGGCACAAAAAGTTGCCCGTGCCGACACTGCGCCGGCGGTAACGGTCGCGCCCGCGCCTAAAAAGGCGGTTGTTGCACGTAATGCAAAAAAAACATCGACTCCCGTGCCGGTAAAGAAAGCGGCCGCGCCGTCGGTTGATGCGGGGGAAAAGATTGCGGCCATTGATGTTTTGTCGCCGCGCCGCCCCAGCTCGGATTTATGGGCAAAAAATGATGCGCCGCTGCGTATGCCAACGGCGGACGAGATATCTGTGGTTCGTGCCGATTACGATTTGCCGGAAGAGAGCTTGGATTCCGCCCCGCGTAAGAATTTGGTTGCGCGCGCCGATAGTTCTTATACGGACTCGCTGGATGCGGAGATAGAAAAGCTGGTAGAGTTGCAGCGTCGCGCGGATGCATCTGTGAGCGCGCCAAAGTCTGCTTCAAATGATGTTGTCGCGCGCCGTGCGGATACGCCGGCTCCGCGTGTTATTGCGGCCCCTGTGGCGGAAACGCGCGTTGCTGACAATACGGTAAAGTCGCGCCCGGCATCAACGCAGACCGCCCCGGCCCAAGACATTGCCCTGCGCCGTGTGGTTGTTCCCATGGAATCTGATGTTATTGTTCGTACGGTGGAAAAAACGGCGTCGCCTCGTATTGCGGCGGTTCGTGATGATATGACATCGATGTCGCCGTCCGAACTGCGCAAGGCTTTCCGTAAGACGTATCTGTCGGAAAACAAGCATTTGTCCACATATCAAATAGATGACCGTTTTGATGAGGCCAGTGATATGTCCGCATCGATGGAGGGTTTTACCGCCCGTCGTGATTTATCAGAGCAGGGGGGCGTTCGGCCGCTGGAAATAAAAATCAAATTCCGTGGTGATGATTCGGCTTTGTCGCGTGATAACTATAACTTGCTGACGGAATATGCCGGCATAGTAGTTAGCAATCCAAAGCGTGCAATTCAAGTGTCCATCCCCAGTCGTGCAACCACAAACATGGAAGACCGCAAGCTGGCGGCGCGCCGTCTGGCGATTGTTGAGCAGGTACTGCGTGACACAGGTGTTTCAGAGCATAGAATTATGCCGGTCCTAAGCCAGCGTGATGAAGAAGGCTTTGTTCTGCGCATTATTTCCAGTGACCAGTATGAAACATTAAGCAAGCAGAAACGCGATATGTTTGGCGATACGGTTGACAAGAAAACATATAAGAGCATGTCTTGGTAATATGATTGCGCGCGGCGTAGAAAAGATTGTTGAGTTTTTGTTTCCTCCGGCGTGTCCAGTTTGTGGCGCGCCGGTGTCTATTCATGGCGAGCTTTGCGAAGACTGCTTCGGATGCTTTGACTGGATTGGGCGGCCAAAGTGTGTGCGGTGCGGCTATCCGTTGCCGCCCAGGGCGGATGGCGTTTCTAAGTGTCCGGTATGCGCCATGGGCGAGTGCAAGTTGGAATGGTTGCGATGTGCGTGCCGCTATGACGACGCATCGCGTGAAGTTATGCTGCCGTTTAAACATGGTGGGCGTATAAAATATGCAAAGTTTATGTCACGTGCCATGATTTGGGCGCTGCGCGATGTGCCGGCGGATTGTGATATTGTCATGCCTGTACCATTGGCGCGTCGCCGTCTTATTCACAGAACTTATAACCAGGCAACGCTGCTGGCGCGACCGATTGCGCGTGCAATGAACAGGCCCCTGGATGTGGACAGTGTTCGGCGCTGTCATCGGCCGGATATGGGACACATGACCCCGCGCCAGCGAAAGGAAAATATCCGTGGTGTTTTTACAGTTGTGCATCCCGAGCGTATTCGCGGTCGCAAAATTTTGCTGGTAGATGACGTATATATGAGTGGCGCCACGCTGGGTGAATTGCGTCGTGTGTTGCTGCGTGCGGGTGCCGAGTCTGTTTGTGGTGTGGCATTTTGCCGCGTTGTCCGCACGGTATAGGTACAATCTGCGCATCGGCTATAATGATTTTCCTATTTTCCAATATGTTTTATGCGTGCTTGAATTTTGAATTTATTCTGATACGATTAAACAGTACATTTTATAAGGGATTGCGATGAAAAAAGTTCTATTTTTTATGCTTGCTGCAATGTTTGTGCCGGTTGTTGGTGATGCGGCGGCTTTGACGGGGCTGTATCAGACGATTGATGACAAAACAAATCAGCCTAAATCGATTGTGGCTTTGTATGAATATACCGATGATGACGATGTGGCGCTGGCGGGGCGTATTGTTGCGCTATATGGCCCGGATGGCAAGATTGCGGAAACAATTGCAAATCCGGTAAAGGTTGCCGATAAGGTCAAAGGGGCGCCTAAATTTGTAGGGCTGGATATTATCTGGGATATGGAATGGGACGATGATGATTCCCAATACGAAGACGGCAAGATTATGGACCCCCAGTCTGGGAAAGTTTACTCGTCTGTTATCTGGCAGGATGCGCCGGGTACGTTAAATGTTCGTGGCAAGATAGGGCCGATTGGCCGTACTCAGCATTGGCGTACACTGGATGCGGCGGCTATGCCGGCAGAACTAAAAAATATTGATATGTCAAAATGGACACCAAAAACAGGAAACAAATAAGATGAACATTGAACTCGGAAAAAATATTAACCCGCGCGAGATAGAAACCAGGATTCAGCAATTCTGGGATTCAAACACATTTTGGGAAAATGATGTTAAATCGCAAAAGCCTGCTTTTTGCATAATGATGCCCCCGCCAAATGTTACGGGCAATCTGCACATGGGGCATGCATTGGATAATGTTTTGACCGATATTGTCTGTCGCTACAAGCGTATGGCCGGCTATGATGTTCTGTGGCAGCCGGGGACAGACCATGCCTCTATTGCAATGCAGTTAATGGTGGAAAAGGATTTGTCAAAGCGCGGTATAAATCCACGCGCACTGACAAAGCCGGAACTGCTGGATGCCGCGTGGGCGTACAAGGCGGACAAAGGCGGCCAGATAGTGGCCCAGCTGCACACGCTTGGCACCACCCCCGCGTGGTCCCGTCAGCGTTTCACGATGGATGACGGTCTGTCGCGTGCGGTTATAAAAATGTTTGTTAAGATGTACCGCGAAGGATTGATATACAAGGCGCGTCGTCTTGTAAACTGGTGTCCGAAACAACAGACCTCCATTTCTGATTTAGAGGTGGATGTGCGCGATGAAAAAGGTAAGTTTTATTACTTTAAGTATCCGTTAAAAGACGGTGGTTTCATAGAGATTGCGACAACCCGTCCCGAAACATTATTCGGCGACCAGGCCATCGCCATTCATCCTGAAAATGAAAAGCTGAATCACTTAATCGGGAAAACGGCGATTATCCCGCTGACAGATATCGAGATACCGGTTATTGCCGATGTTCATGCGGACCCGGACAAGGGTACCGGCGCGGTTAAGATTACGCCCGCCCATGACAAGGACGACTGGGAGGTTGGCCTGCGTCATAATTTGACCCCGGTATGTGTTTTGACCGGTGATGCGAAAATGTTGGATATTTCCGTTGTGCCTGAAAAGTATCGCGGCATGGACCGTTTTACGGCGCGTGCGGAAATTATCAAGGATATAGACGCGGCGGGGCTGCTGATAAAAATCGAAGACAAGGTTATTCCCACGCCATATTCCGAACGCGGTAATGTAGTTGTTGAATACATGGTTCGTGATGAATGGTTTGTTGATGCTAAAAAGCTGGCCGCCCCTGCGATAAAGGCGGTGGAAGAAGGCAAAATAAAATTTATGCCCGAACACAGGTATAACCTGTTCATGTCATGGATGCGTGACATTCATGAATGGTCCATCTCGCGTCAGCTGTGGTGGGGACACCAGATTCCGGCATGGTATGACGACGAGGGAAACATATACGTCGCCGAAACCGAGCAAGAAGCACTGTCTCAGTCGGGTGGTAAAAAATTAACGCGTGATGCATCATGCTTGGATACATGGTTCTCGTCCGGTATGTGGCCGTTCTCGACACTTGGGTGGCCTGAAAAGACACCGGAATTGGAAAAGTATTATCCGACAGATTTGCTTTATACCGGACCTGATATCATATTCTTCTGGGTTGCGCGTATGGTAATGCTGGGGATTTATATTATGGGTGATGTTCCGTTTAAAACGGTTAATTTGCATGGGCTGGTTCGTGACTCCAAGGGACAGAAAATGTCCAAGACCAAAGGCAACGGTACAGACCCGCTGGATACGGTTGAAAAATTTGGTGCGGATGCGCTGCGTTACTGGATTGCGACGGCGCCGATTGGTACCGACATCCGCTACAGTGATGACGAGGTAAAGCGCGGCAGCAAGCTGCTGACAAAATTATGGAATGCGTCGAAATATGTTCTTATGAACTTAACGGATTTCGAGCCAACTACCACCGCACCGGTTGCGGTCGCGGACCGTTTTATCGAAGATCGCTGGGTGCTGTCGGAATTAAACAAGGCCATCGCGGAAACGCGTCGCAATTTGGATAAATACGATAACTATAATTCCCGTGCGGCGATTGATACGTTCTTTTATGATGTTTTCTGTGACCAGTATTTGGAGTATATCAAAGACCGTTTTTGGTCGCCGGAAAATTACGGCCCGGCATCAAAGCTGTCGGCCCAGTGGACATTGTTTGAGGTTTTGCGTGCTGTTCTGGGTCTGTATGCACCATTTATTCCATTTATCACCGAAGAACTGTGGCAGACAATATATCGCCCGACCGAAGGTGGGGAAACATTGCATCTGACTGCGTATCCGTCTGTTGATGTGTCACGTGATACAGATGTGTCGCAAATGCAAATCGCCCAGGATATTATCAAGGCTGTGCGTGGTCTGCGAACCGAGCGCAAGGTCGGTAACGGTGCAAAGCTGGAGTCTTTAACAATACCGCACGATACGCCGGCCGAACTGTTTGGGGTAATAAAATCAGGGGCGCGGGCGCAGAGTGTTATTGCGAACGGTGATACGGTTGATTTTGTTGTCGCACAGAATCTATAAGGGTGTGAAATGACCGACAGGCTGATTGAAAAACGTATTCTGCAGGCGTATCAATGTGACAGATATGGTAATGTGCGTCCGTTGATATTGATGAACGAACTGCAGGGGGTTGCGGACAAACATGCTGAAATGCTGGGGTGTGGTCGAACATATTTGCTGGAAAATAATCTGGCATGGGTGGTAACTCATTATCTGGTAGATATTCTGGAGCTGCCCCGTGAAAACGAAGAGTTGACCTTTGTTACATGGCCATCGTGCCAGGATGCCCTGCGTGCGACACGCGATTTTGAAATCCGTGGTAACGACGGGCGCCTGATGGTTCGCGCCACATCACAGTGGATATTGATAGACATGGCGCGTCGCCGTCCGCTGCGCCTGGAGGAGCACTTGCCCGATTGGCCGATTTGCACATCGCGCGCATGGGACCGCACGTTTGAAAAGTTTGCCGACTTTACGCCGCGTAAAACGCATGTGATGAAATGTCGCTTTGATGATATTGATGTCAATCAGCATATAAACAACGCGGTCTATGCCGTATGGGCCACGGAAAGCGTTGGGTATGTTTATCGAAATCAGCATTCGCTGCGCCGGATAGAGCTTAATTTTAAAAAAGAAATCAAGCCCGACACTCCCCAGATAGAGGTGGATGTAATAATCGAAGACAATGTTTCGTATCACAAAATTCGCACCGGCGATACAGAGCATGCGTCTGTTATATGCACATGGGCGTCCTTGGAATAGATTTGATTCATGGTCTTTTCTGTGGTATAATTAACACGTTATAATAAAGGGGTAGCTAAATGGCTTTCGAAAAAAGCACAAAGAAATTACAGACAATGACCGCGTTGGAAGAAATGCGCAAGTCTATGCAGAAGCTGGGGCCGATTCCAAACGATATGCGTATTTATGATTATGCGGTACATTTCTTTAACATTATTGTAATGTTCCAGGACCAGTATTCGGTCAGTGATCTGGCTGGGAAACAACCGACAGAAGAGATAAAGCGTCTGGGGATGCATATTTCTAATGCGGGTCGCTGTTCTGATGGGTGGGTTCGCGCCAAAAAGGGGCAGCCGGTAACCTTGGATAATCTGTATTTGGGTAACGTTGCGGGCCTTTGGACGGCGCCGGCGGCAAAGTTCAGAGCGGAATCCGATGACAAATATGTTCAAAATAATATCCAGGCGCAGTTGCGTGGATTTATCAGCGGCCATCGTGAACCGATGATGGATTTAATCAACAAAGTATTAAAGAACACCAAGAGTCCGAATGAAAACATCTTTTTCCGCCTGTTCGGCAAAAAAGGAAATGTGAAATAAGATACCGCCCTTTGGGCGGTTTTTTATGTAGCGATGTATTAAAAAATCCCCCAATCGGGGGATTTTTTTAGTTTGCCGCCGTAACGGCCAAACGTTTGCGGCCCGCGGCGCGGCGGCTGTTCAATACCGCACGACCGCCCTTGGTCGCCATTCTTGCGCGGAAACCGTGCGTGCGTACGCGACGGGTTTTCGACGGTTGATAAGTACGTTTTGTTGCCATAACTAAATCCTTTTGCGTGCGTATTTAACCACAGGTTTTATAAAAACGCAACCTTTTTATTTAGATTTTACAAGACCAAGTTTTTTTAGTCCCTCAAGTATCAAATAATAGGCTAAAAGAGCGCTAAATAATCTCCAAAATGGTAAAAACATATTGGGTGCCTTATTTTTGCTTTGTTTTTCTTTGCGATGCAATTTTGCGCAGGTTGTTTCGCATATCAATCATTCGATTGATATTCCACAGCGTTACTGCTGCGTTTAGAAAGATAGCCTTGTTTTTGCGCGAATACATCAGCAACTTGCGTGCGTCGTCTCTCATTTCTTCCAGCATGGAATCTATTTCGCTCATAGTATCGTCTCCGTTTTTATAAATGATATCACAAATAAAAGTTTTGTCAACAAGAATTTTCGGGTTTATGTCTTGACCGAAAGCCTAAATTTTTGCTATTGTTTGCATGTAAAATATAGGGGAAAAGTAAGTATGTCTGAAATTTTAAACGATACTACCGAAATAAAGGTTCCGCAGTCGTCTTTGGAACATGAAATGCGTACCAGCTTCTTGGACTACGCCATGTCTGTTATTGTGGACCGTGCGCTGCCGGATGTCCGCGACGGGTGCAAGCCTGTACATCGCAGAATTTTGTATGTTATGAATGATGTTGCGCCTTCGACGAAGCCGACTGTAAAATCCGCACGTATCGTTGGTGATGTTATGGGTAAATATCATCCCCATGGTGACAGTTCTATTTATGAGGCTATGGCCCGCATGGCCCAGGATTTTTCCATGGGTGAAATGCTGGTCCAGGGTCAGGGTAACTTTGGTTCGCGCGACGGGGATAAACCGGCGGCCATGCGTTATACGGAGGCACGCCTGTCCAAACTGGGCGCCAGTCTTATGGATGATATGGAAAAAGATACAGTTGACTGGATGCCTAACTTTGACGGCACACTGCAGGAGCCGGTTGTTCTGCCGACTAAGTTTCCGAATTTCTTAGTCAACGGCGGCAGTGGTATTGCCGTTGGTATGGCGACAAATGTTCCGACATATAACCTGGGCGAGGTATGTAACGGTATTCTGGCGATTTTGGATAATCGCGAAATATCGGATGATGAACTGTTTGGTATTATCCCTGGGCCTGATTTCCCGACGGGTGGAATAATAATGGGACGTGCCGGTGCGTACAAGGCGCATAATACCGGTCGCGGCTCTATCATCGTGCGTGCAAAGACGCATATCGAAGAATTTCGTGACCACCAGGCTATAATTGTTGACGAAGTGCCCTATCAGGTTAACAAGGCACAGATGATTATTAAAATTGCCGAACTGATAAAGGATAAGCGTATAGAGGGTATTTCCGAAATTCGTGATGAATCTTCCAAAGAAGGTCTGCGCATTGTTGTTGAGCTAAAACGTGATGCAATTGCGGATGTGGTTTTAAATCACTTGTTCCAATATACGGAAATGCAGACAAACTTCCCGGTGAACATGATGGCGCTGAACCGTGGCCGTCCAATGCTGTTTAATGTTCGCGGTGTTTTGGATGCGTTCATAGACTTCCGTGCCGAGGTTATACGCCGTCGTACTATTTTTGACCTGAACAAGGCGCGTGCGCGTGCGCATACGTTGCTGGGGTTGTCGGTGGCCGTCGGTAACCTGGATGAAGTGATAGAGCTTATTAAGTCCAGCCCCAATCCGGACGCGGCGCGTACGGCGTTGGTATCGCGCGGCTGGCGTGCATCGGATATAGAAACATATATCCAGCTAATCGATGATCCCAATACGGAATATGAAAACGGTATGTTCCACATGTCCGAAGACCAGGCGCGTGCGATTTTGGAATTGCAACTGCACCGATTGACCGGACTGGAACGCGACAAAATTCACGCTGATTTGACCGCACTTGGAACGACTATCAAAGACTTGTTGGAAATTCTGGGCTCGGCCGCACGTATAATGCAGATTATTCGCGATGAAACGGCCGCGGTTCGTGATAACTGGGCGTCGCCGCGTCGTACGGAAATCTCTGATGCGGAAATCGATATTGATATCGAGGATTTGATAGCCCGCGAAGATATGGTTATAACGGTTACAAATACAGGTTATATAAAGCGTGTTGCGCTGGATACATACCGTGCGCAAAAGCGCGGTGGCAAGGGGCGTAACGCCATGGCGACCAAGGAAGATGACTATGTGGTTCAGGTTTTTGTCGCAAACACCCACACGCCGCTGCTGTTCTTTAGCTCAAAGGGTATTTGTTACAAACTAAAAACATACAAACTGCCAGAGGCGGCAGCCGCGGCCAAGGGGCGTCCGCTGGTAAATCTGCTGCCGCTGTCGGCGGGCGAAACGATTACGGCAATACTGCCTGTATCGGACGAAGAAATAGAACGCGTACGCGCATCCGGCAAGGAGCACTTCCTGATGTTTGCAACGGCATCGGGTACAGTACGCCGTAACCGTATGTCCGACTTTGATTCAATTCGTGCCAACGGTAAGATTGCAATGAAACTGGACGAAGGTGACAGCCTGATATCTGTTCTGCCATGTGCCGAAGACCAGGATGTCTTCCTGTCGACATATCGCGGTCGTTGCATCCGTTTCCCTGTTGATGAAATCCGTGTGTTCGCGGGTCGCAATTCAACCGGTGTTCGCGGAATGACGCTGGCGGCGGATGATAAGATAATTGGCATGGCAATGCTGACACGTGGTGAATCCGATGCCGCTGTTCGTGCCGCATATATAAAGCAGTCGCGTGCTGCGCGTCGTGCTGCCACCGGTATCGAGGAAGAGGCCGACGCCGAAGAAGAAACCACAAGCGTTGTCTTAGATGATGCAAAGATGCAGGAAATGGCATCAACGGAAGAGTTTATTCTGACGATATCTGAAAACGGCTTTGGAAAGCGGACAAGTTCTTATGAATACCGTACGACTCATCGTGGTGGAAACGGTTTTGCTAATATAAAACTGGGGGGTAAGAATACGGCGGTTGCTGGTTCCTTCCCGGTTGCTGATGACCATGATATAATCATGGTTACAGACGGCGGCAAGATTATCCGTACACCTGTATCCGATGTTCGTATCGCGGGTCGTGCCACGGCGGGTGTAACATTGTTGCGTACGGCTGAAAATGAGAAAGTGGTATCTGCTATATCAATCGTCCGCGATGAAACGGATGCCGAAGAAGTCATAATGGAAACAGATAACTAAAATCGGAGGCCGGCATGGATACAGAATATTTTGCATCAATAAACGAGGTGTCAAAACGCTTGTCTGTGCCGGCGCATACTTTGCGCTATTGGGAAAAGCAGTTCCCGGTGGCAATACGACCAACAACCGGTGCCGGTGGCCGGCGTTACTATCGCCGGGAAACGATTAGTCGGCTCGAGATAATAAAAGATTTGCTCTATAATCGCGGAATGACGATTGCAGGGGTCAAAAAAATGATTCGTGACGGCGCGTTGTCCGATGCCGTAACGGCATTGGATGTGGCACCAACCCCTGCTGGCAATGATGCGCGCGCCGGCGATATTGACTTGGCTTTGTCGCTGTTGGGTGCGGCGCGTGAAATATTGGCCGATAAATAAAAAAATGTCCCCGTCGGGGACATTTTTTTATTTCTGTCTTTGCATCAGTAGATTTTCTCGTTTGATATATAACTGCTCTTTTACATTATTCAAAGAATCTATCTTTCTTTGATATTCAGGGCTTATTTTATCCATAACATCCATGTAGACGCTGTCTACGATTGCGCATAGGCGATCATGCTCGTTAATTGCTTCCTGGTTTGCATTGTATTCTTTACGCAGCGCATTATTCGCATTTTTTGTTAACGGGTCTGTTGTAAATATTTTCCACATTTGTGAATCAAATTTGGCCCGCGCGGCATCTAGTCTTTGGTTATAGAAGCTTACCCCGCCCATTTCGTTGGAAATATAAAACGGCATCTGGTGTTTGTTGTAGTCCAAAAAGAAACTAATGTTATATAAATCCCACAATGTTCCGCGTCCCGTGATTATTGCACGGGCGCCGGGGCCTGCATTTTCAGTATTTTTAAATTGGACGGCTTGTGAGGATATTGCGCGCAAGTCCTTCTTTGATAAAAATGCCGATAACGGATATTGTTTTGCCACCCGTTCAATTCTTTTTATTCGTACGCTGTCCACAATGAAGTAGTTGCGGTTTCTTATGCTGTCAACCTTGGCCTCGTCCCTGTCCGTCCACTTTTTCAATATGGAATACATCGGAATAGTTTCAGCGATAGATTGTGCATGCTGCTGTTGTATCTGCGACGTCGAATTGATTTCATGTATCGTGCTGGTGATTTTTTCGTCAATAGTCTCAGGCGTGTCTTTGTCTTGCTTGCATGCCGCCATCAAGCCGGGCAGCATGACGCATAACAGCGCTTTCTTTGTGTTTGCTAAGATTTTGTTTGGTTTCATCTTTTTATACTCCTGTGCCAACCATAATCGTATTTATAATATAGTACAAAAATACTATATGTCAACAAGTTTTTAAAGTTTTTCTTGCGGCTTGTGTATATATCCTTTATCTTGGCATATTATGGCACAAAAATCTATACGGCGTTTTATTACAAATATTATATGCGGATTTGTTTATAACAAAGACGGGCGTAAAAAGTTACGTGTGGTTCTGAATTCGCCAATGCTTGAATATATCCGCTTTATTCGTTCTGATACTGGCCTGCGTGCGCCACGGTTGCGTACATTTGTTGGCTACCAGGCGCGCAGTCTAATAATCGGCGTTAACGCCCGCTGGGTTTATAAATTCCCGTTGCGGCGTGATAACTATAGGGAACTGGCCCAGCGTGAGCAGAGAATTAGCAACGCTCTGGCGCCATATTCGCCAATATCTATTCCGGGTGTTGAATTGATTGAGTATAAAAATATCTTGATTCGAAAGTATGATTATATCTCCGGGGCGACCCTGCGTTCGGCACCACGTGATTTAATCATGGCAAATCTGGACAAGTTGGCGGCCCAGGTTGCGCGCTTTTTATATGAAGTAGGGCGTGCCGACCCGGATGCGATTAAGGATTTAAAACCCCGGCCCGATATGCGTCCCGCTTATATGTTTGGCTGGTGCCAGGGGGATGTGTGCGATAACTTTATTATTGATATAAAGACCATGACCGTGCGTGCTTTTATTGATTGGGAAGATGCACGCTTTTGTGATTTTTCATATATGTTTAACTGTGAAAAGCGCACGCCGGCCCGCGAATTTATGAATGCGGTACGTGTTGAATACGACCGGTTGTGGAATAAGGATACAAAATAAAAATCGCCCCATAATGGGGCTTTTTTTTAATCTCTGGCAGTCCCAACGGGAATCGAACCCGTGTTGCCGGAATGAGAATCCGATGTCCTAACCGCTAGACGATGGGACCGCGTGCCTTTTATAATAACAGCTTTTATAGCATTTGCAAATAATTCTTATCATTGCTTTGGCATGGGATATTTTTAGTTGATATTGCATACCTTTTTTATATTATAGCGACTGCTATGAATGATACAAAAAAGATTTTAATGTCGGTTGCAATGTTTATAATCGCGATGCACGGGGCCGGTGCGCAGTCGGTTGATGAGTTGTCCGATATAAATGCCCAAATAAGGCAGGCGCGTGACCGTATAGAAACGGTGCGGCTGCATCGCACAAAGTTTATAAAGAAAAAACTGGAAAGAAATCCCGATTATCGTTATGTGGTGGAACGGTCGGCTGAAATCAATAAGCTGCGTCTCGAGAACGAGCGTTTGATAGAACGTGCATGCGACATTGTTCGTCGTAAAAATAGGCCGCAGACTGTATTGGTTGTGAAATCGCCAATGGTATTTATGTTATATTCTTCTAAATATACAGAGGTTGGATTACTGCATAGTTCATATCAATTCAACCGTCGCCAGATAGAACTCTACGAGCGCCGCCTGGAAAAAATAAACGGGCTGGAGCAGCGGGTAAAAAACCACTATGACAGTATAATGCACGCAGAGATAGACCGGCATCAGTTGATGATAGATTCATTGTTAACCAGAAAGATGCAGTTGGTTAAATAGAAAAGGCCCCCCCGCGGGCTATTTTTTATTTTTGTTGGGGCGCACTTAATTCCCTGGGCTTTGCCAGCGGGGCATTCGTATGGCGTTTGCCGCACGTTGCGCGTCAAACACCAACTCATAGTCGAACCATGTGGTTCTGCCTCCGTCAAACCCAAGACCAATATTAAAACGCCCACAAGGGGCGTTTTAATATTGGTTGTGCCTAACTAGCAGTTTACAAACCAATTATTATAATGATTTGATAAAAATGGCACCGGAAATTAGGAATTTTAAGAAAGACTTG
>WSMU01000045.1 GCA_013316395.1 Alphaproteobacteria bacterium
TAATTGATACATGTTCATAACAAAATTTCCTTGTTGTTTTTATATTGGACAGGAATTATTATATCTTTTAAAGGAAAGATTGCAAATATGAAAATTCTGACACTTAACATCAACTCTATCCGCGCACATGCGCAAAGTTTTATCGATATTCTGCGCACCGGCGAATATGACGTTATTATGGTTCAGGAACTTAAAGTCGAGACGCCGGCATTTCCGCATAACCTTTTTGACGAATACGGATATAATATCAAGGTATTCGGACAGAAAAGCTGGAACGGGGTTGCAGTATTTTCAAAGTTTTCAATCGAAGATGTAACACGCGGGATGCCCGGTTATGCCGATGTTAACGCGCGCTTTATAGAATGTGTGATTGACGGGCGCGTGCGGATAATAAATGTTTACATGCCAAACGGCGATACGGTAGATTCTGCGAAATTTCCATACAAGCTGGACTGGATGCATGCGTTTACGGACTATATCGCGCCGTACCTGACATCGCCGGAACCTGTCGTTATCGGGGGGGATTTTAATGTCGCAATCGAAGACCGTGATGTGTGGCGACCGGCGAACTATGTCGGGATTGCAATTGCCGCACCCCAGGCGCGCGCGATTATGAAATCATGGCTGGATGCGGGATGGACCGATGCGTGGCGCACGGCGCATCCGGATGAGGTTGGTTTTACCTGGTACGGATATCGTGGCGGCGATACGGTTGGGAAAAAGCAGGGGTTGCGCCTGGATTATTTCCTATGCAATAAGGCGGCGGCCGAAATGGTGCGCGCGTGCGAGATTGATATGGCGCCGCGTCTGGCGGAAAAGCCAACGGACCATTGTGGATTGGCGCTGGTTCTTAAATAATAGTGCTTTAAAACTTGTCGCCGACGGCATCAAATCGCTTGTGTATGCAGCCGATTGCCGTCTGGTGTATGCCCGGCGTTATTGAATAGTAAACAAATCTGCCCGCGCGGCGCGATGATACAAAGCCATCTTCGGAGAGTTTTTTTAGATACTGCGAAACCTTTATCTGAGGCAGCGCGGTTCCGGACGCGATATCTGTAACGCATGACGTGTCGCGATACATTAGGTATTCAAGGATGCGCATCTTGTCGGCGTGCGCAAACAGCTTTATCCGGTTTGCCGCCATGGTTGTATAATCTGTCGGCAGGATTTGGCGATAATCTTCTTTTAAAAACTTTAACTGGTCCGTCATGTGACCGAACAGCTTGCGCAGGCAGACGAATATGCTGGCCGGGTATTCCTCGTTTATCTGATAATAAACAAAGATTCCGCGACGATGTGTTCGCAGCAGGTTAGCCTCACGCATTTTGCGCAGATGCTGCGATATTATTACTTGTTCCGTATTTGTGGCACGGGCAATCGCGGATACCGACGACATGCCATATACATCCAAATATTCCAAAATGCGCAGACGCAGCGGATGCGATATATATGCAATCCCACGTGATGCGCGCGCCATTATATCAGCGGGCAGCGGATGCTTAATACTTGCCATGGGTGCGGTTGTACTGTTCATGTATAATACGATAGCAATTATTTTGGGCGGCGGCAAACAAATAATTGACTTTTAATATGTATTAAATATAATATATATTGTTTTTGTTATATAAGGAAAGGGCAGTTTGGATGCAAAAAATAAAAAACGTAAAGGAATTTGTTGAAAAGTTGGATGCGGCGAAAAAGGTAAATCCAAAAGACCTGTCGTCGGACCAAGACTTGTCCATCGGAATTATGAATTTAATATCCATAGAAGAACACCTGATGTTTTCCGGTGCCAAGACCGGCAAGACGGCATTTTACGACCAAATAAACCAGGTGCGCGAAATGCGCAAGCGCATGATGCAGAAAATCATACCCTCGTACGAGGGGGAGGTATGGTGCATCTCTAAGCATCTGTTGGCGTCATCGATGCGCCTGTTCGAGGTTGGGACCAAGGCTCTGGCCGCAGGGGACAGGGACCTGGCTTATTCGCTGTTTGATGATTCTTATGAGCTTTATTGCGTGTTCTGGGGGCTGAATATGGGCATGCTGGAGGGGGCGGCCGATTTAAAGTACGTGCCAAAGGAAAAGAAGGCGCCGGCAAAAGCAGCCGCGTCAGTTAATGCGGATACCCCGGCGCCAACATCTATGGGGCGGCTGAAAAACTGGGTTAAAAATGCGGTTAACTGCTGCATAGAATAGGGCGCATTTTATCCTTGCATTTTTGCACGGTGCCCGTATAATTAGCGGGCATATGCCCTAATAGTCTAGTGGTAAAACACGTCCTTGGTAAGGACGAGTCGCAAGTCCGATTCTTGCTTAGGGCACCAGATTATTTCCCATATATTATTGTTTGATTTTGGCGTATTGTGTTATAAAATTTCTTTATGCGCAGATTTTTTATCGCTTTGTTTGTTTGCATAATTACCCCGGTGGCATTCGCGCGCGAGGTTACAATGACTGCAACCCAGGCCATGCAGGCCGCAGGTGAAATGGTACGGCATGATGATTTTGAGCATGCAAGCCAGATATTGTCACAAATGCCTGATACCGGTAATCTTGCGCTGGAGATAGAAAGAAGATTCCTGCTTGCCCAGATTGCACAGAAAAAGGGCGATATAAACACCGCAATAAAGATATATCAAAATTTATTAGACGAAAATCCGGGCCTGGCCCGTGTGCGCTTTGAACTGGCGGTATGTTATATGCATCAGAAAAAATGGCGGCGTGCGGATTATCATTTACGTCTGGCTATGGCGGGGCGTGATTTGCCCGAAGAGGCTAAGCGCGTCATGAACTACTACCGCTATGTCGTGCGAAAAAATAAAAACTGGAACGTTTGGTTTAATTTTGGCGCCGCACCCGATAACAATGTTAATAATGCCGCCAGTGGCGAAGAATGTGTCATGACTATTTTTGGTCTGATGTGTCGGACACTGGATGCGCCTGAATCTGCGGTGGGGTCCAATTTTTCCATCGGTGCGGATTACGAGTTCAAACTGTCGGAGCATTGGCGCTGGAAATCCGATGCGAATATTTATTCCAATATTTATAACAAGCACGACTATGATGATTTGTATATGTCAATATCTTCGGGCCCCAGGTATGTATGGGGGCGGGGGG